>NZ_DASTAT010000017.1 GCF_035712445.1 Oligoflexus sp.
TATGTCGCTTCATCCGAAAACTTGAAAAATACCAAACGTGAATCTGGTGAAGATACCTCGGTCGGATAGGTGGTCACTGTAACCGGATTCCCTGCTTCGTCTTGATAGCTGACTTCTTTAACGACCTTGCCCTCGCCAACGTACTTATAGAGGGTCAAAGGTTTCAGTTCGGTTTCGCCAGCCAGAAACAGACCAGTCGAGTTCGGGCCGGTCACAAAAAGCTGCGATGCATCAGAAATATCCATGCTGCCGATCCGCACAGCTGGTCCAGCAGTGGAACCGGAACTGTTTGAATCCTTACCGCAACCAGTTATCAAGGCTGTTGAAAGCGATATGATGATGATCTTGATGAATCTGGTCATACTTTGCTCCTGCCCAATCTTGCTTTGGTGGATCATGCTCAAAAGACATGTCATGTTCTTTTCGTCCTTCCATCACCAGTTTCCCAAAAAACTGGCTGGCGCGTACCAATTTGCGCCTCAATCAAGCCCCCATTCGGCATTCTTGTGGAGAATCTAAATTATCAGACCTCATGAGGTCATGCAAAACAAGTGACGCACCTTAAATTCCCTACTACTTTCAGGTAATTGGGGGAACTGCTATGAGTCTTGAAAAACTGGTAGCAAGAAATATTGTCCGAATCAGGACTGAAAAGGGCATCAGCAAACAGGAATTTGCCAAGAATCTCAAAGTGGATACTGCAAGGCTCCGAAAGATCGAAAAGGGGTCAAACCTTACGCTTGGAATGATTGAGCGGTTGGCGAAGCAGCTTCATGTTCCGCCTGCAACTCTGCTGGCAAAACCAGGAACAACTGAGGATGACCTTCCAAAGACGAATACATTGGCCACGGCCGCACTAGAATTGACCAAGCAAGCATCAGAATTGTTGGAAACACTGATCAGGACACGAGAGTAAGAGCGCTGCTATACTTTCGCTTTGATTCTGTCTTTCAGGCCACAGGCCGCTAAAAAGCGGCATCCACTGCATGATTCAGGAATGAACTGCTTCCGATGGCTCTGCTGGCACCATGATCTTCCACTTCGTCTCAGCTTGCCGCCAGCGAGAATGATTGCCCGTTTTGTTGGAAGATAGCGGGTAGATTTTGTGTGAAAAATAGTGATACTTCCTGATGCCTTCAAAAGGCCACAGGCGGCCATCTCAAGCCCGACCTTCGTGAGACTCATGTCCGATCCAGCTAACGACGCCGCAGCGTGAACATGAAGGACCGTGAGATCGCGGTAGCCCTCCTTGAGCAAGCCCATGACCAGAGCCTTCATATTTACCGCTGGAGGATGCTGAGCCGCCCGCGCTGGATAATATCTTTCCAGATCAAGAGTCACGCCACATAGAGAAGCCAGTGCCCTCAGCCCGATTGTTATCTCTGCGAAGCGTCCATGGAAGCGCTTATCAGAACTGGCTTCAGCAGCCGCGATCCTTAAGGTTTGAAACACGTCTTCGGTCATCGCAAGAGTATGGAGGTCGTCACGCAGGGCCTGGATCTCAGTTTCGTCGATTGTGGCTGGTTGGAAACTCATGGCTGGCAAAAGGTTGATGCGTAAGAGCCTGCTGTTGATGACATCATCACCTGCCTGGATGCTGGTTAGAATCCGAATCCCAAATAAATCGAAGGGAAAAGTTTTGCCACGGATCGTCAGAACCTGGAGTGCGCTGGCGGCCTTGTACGCTACGAGCAGACCCTGTCTGAGTGGCGAAGGTTTGGAATCTGATATAAGTTCATGGTCGTCCAGGACCACAGTTCCCCTGTTGTCTGCGATGCTTCTGAAAATTGCAGAACTGGAAGCCTTTCCGAATGAAGCAACCAGTTCGCCGGAAGACCCATTGAAACTCAGTTTAAGGATGGCCACAGCGCCAGCTGATTTTCCACTCCCTGCGTTTCCCGTCAGGTGAAGGTATGGAAGTGCATGGAATTGGCGTGTGAAAAACGACAGAATTGCGAAGGCGGCCATCAGGTCTATGGCGCTTTCATCAGCGTAGACCAAACGGCCCAGAATGGATTTCGCGTGCTGAAAGAGAACAGGAAACGTTTTGGCGACACTTTCGCGCTTAACAAACCGGCGAATCGATTCATCGGACCAGCTTCTGAACGTTGGGATAGCCAACCTGCGTATTGTGGAACCATCGCTCATGTGAAAATCGTCCTTTGTCCTGCTCACCACATGCACGAGTTGTCGATCGGATCTGAGCAAAAACGTGGTGGTTCCTTTTTCGGTATTTCTCTGAAATACATAGTACGCATGGCCTTGATGAATTGTCCCACAGCCCACGTCCTGCAGTATGGAACTCTCACGGCTGTCCAGCAGGTCCATCGATTCCATTGAATCCTTCATGTCTCACTCCCGTTGATTCTCCGAATAGCCGCGTCGAGTCTGTCTGATTCGTCGGCGAGATTATAGTGGCGCTGAAGCGTCTTTACACTTATGGCCAGAAGATTGGCTGCTGTCTCAGACCCAAAATTTTTCGCGCAGAACGTGGCGACTACATGCCGGGTTTGGTGAATCCCAAGCCGTTGCTTCAGTACGCTATACGTGCGCTTACGAATGGCTTTGTACAAGGCATTGTGGGAAATTTGCTTGCCAGAAATCGAGACGAAAAGAAATTCGCTATCATCGTTTCGGTGATTGAGGTACTGCTGAATCAGCGCCATAGTATCTGATGGCAGCTTGAAACCAAGACCCTTCCGCGTTTTCATACTGGAACCTGCGATTGATAGAACATCATCATAGAGATCAGATCTTTTTAGCGAGCGTATTGTGTTCGATCGAAAAGGCGTATTCATCAGTAGATGAATGATAGCTTTGTCACGCATTTCTATAAGACCGTGGCGTGCCGTTGCAGAGCATTCTTGAAGGCAGTATTCCTTCAAAAAAGTCCTAAAAGATTCTGCACGGGATTTGATGTGAGGTAGGGGTTTGCTGCTGGCAACCTTTGAAAGTCGTCGCAGAAAATTCCTGTGACCACCGGTCTCTTCACCCGCGACGTTGAGGATGGCTATTATAGTCTTCAAAACATGCACGTCGTAATGTGATGTACGCCCACGAATTGCAATCGTCTTGTTCAGAACCTCGCGCACGCTGTTGTGATCAAGGTTTATCATGTCGATCCTTTGGGTACCAAAGAATGGGTGTTTAGTGATAAAAGAATAAAATGCCTGCAAGTAGGAAAGAGCAGAATTGACTCGCATCTCGCGGTCGCTCGACCACCTCTCATAACCGCGCCTGAGAAATTCCTGGAGAGCTTGTTGAACCTTCGGCGTTGTGTGGGTGGAAACGTCGGCAATTTTATTCTGCAAGTGTTCTTCAAAACTCTGCATTTTCCCCTCGCTTCCCTGTCGATCCATTTTTATCCATAGTCGGCAAAATCCAAAATCGCTAAAATTTCTTGGTCACAACCTGGCATAAGGCCATCAGTTTTACCAGTCCCGCCAGCAACTATTTGCAGAGTAAAGAGGCCTTAAAACCAGAGTGAGCCTACCATCGGGCAGATGGTCAGCCTAAAATTCGTCTCGCATGGTCGATATGAATGCAGCGCCTGATTTTTCGTTGGCCGGAAATCTAATTTATGTCCTCAGTGCTTTTAATGGTGGTGCCGATCAGGTAGAAAACGGGAGGAACGCTATGGGATTTCTTGTTGGAGCTTATCTAATTTGGTTGGTATCAAGAGTCGTTTACGCGTTTTTCTGGGGATACTTTACTGCGAAGCGACTCCAGAAAATGGCCCGCATCCAGCGACAGGAACACCAAAACTGGGCAGACGATGACATCGTTACAATTGATGTCACCGGAGCCAACATCAAGAGGATGCTGGAACGATGAAGAAGGTAGCGATATTCCACGTAAACCAGTTGAAAACAACCCATACTGCTCTTGCTGTTGCCGACCTTACGTTTCCTGATCTTTGCAATTTTGACCCTCTTTTCAAATCATCTGTAATGCTGAAGGAATTTTTTCAAAAACCAGAAGTCGTCTCTATCATGATCATGCTGTACGAGAAGCCATCGGGAGAATGCAATAGATTTGTTGGCGCAAGCACCAAGGAATGGCCGGACGATGAGGCCATCAAACGCAGCGCTATTGAGATGGCTGAGGCAAGGCAGATCAGGCTCACCTTTCACGACTCAGCCGCTCTGCGGAAAATTCTGCCGATGAAGCGAGAAGATCGAGAATACCTGAAAGCCCTATTAAGGAATCCAAACCTGCGAGATTGAAAATGCCAGAAAGAGTTGATGAAGGTCTCAAAATTTTAAGTATCAAAGATCATCTGATCACCTTTGAAATGGATGGAGTTCCGTGGCAGGTAAGTCTCAAGCGCTGGAAGAAGCAATGGAGGCAGCTGGAGGACCAAGATCTTTCAAAAGCAAGATTCAGGGATGGGATGCTGGAGTTGCCTTTGCTTGACGTTCGGATTCCGATCAGCTTTCTGAAGCGGCTTGCGACGTGGAAGCCACCAATGAAAATATATTCAATTAAAATCGTCGCCGATTGGATCATTGAGGCCACGTTTGACGATGGAACTACCAGGCGTGCCGACGTGCGCGACATCCCATTCTCCGGGGCTTTTCTCCGTATCAAGACGGATCTGGATTTCTTTTACACTTGCCACGAGGAGGGCCTGTTCCCGTGTTGGGGCGATCTAACGCTGGATTCAGATTTCCTTCACAAAAATTCCAAACCTGTCGAGGAGAAAAAATGAAAACCCATGTTGTGTCGAATCTCGTAATCGATGGACCAGTTTTCTCCTTTCAACTCGACGGAGAAAATATGCAGGCTGATCTCCGTGACTGGCCTGATCTCTGGAAGCAGCTTTCAGGTGCGGACCTTTCAGGGGCGCGGCTGATGAGTGATGTAATTCATTTTCCAGATCAAGACATTCACATCGAGGCGGTGGACCTTCTAATTTTGGACAAAATCGGCGAACCTGGGAAACTGGACGTTATCAGTTCCACCACTCAGCCAAATGGAACAATTGTTACTCAGGGCTTTGTGTGGGAGGAAGGGTTCAGCTACCGGGAAAAGGAATTGATTGAAGTCGAGGGCATAATAGTGACAAGAGTGAATATTGTGCCGGACAGCAAGAACGAGGTTCCTCCGCTCTACTCCCTTCCGATGTTATCCAGTTTCGTAGATGATTCAAAACCAACAGAGATATGGTGCCAAGGCTTTCGATACTACAACAATATCCATAAATGGAAACCTTCTACCTGAAGGACTGATGGATGCAGGAATCAATAGAAACAAGGTGCGACGAATGCGTGTGAAAGAAATGTTAATACGACTAAAGGGAGAAGCGCCTATAGAACGGGCAAGGGCCAATAGTTCCACTGATGTTCAGGATGAATTCCGCACAGAAAGGGGGGCAACATTGATCGACCTTGATGATGAGATGGGCTTTGCAATGTCGGCTTTGGATGAAAGTGATACCGGGTTGCCAGGGTTGGTCATCCTGGTGTTCGATGACAGATATATTTCAACGAAGCCCCACCACGAGCCTCAGATTTGGGTCACCACGGCGGAATCAACGAAAGTGCTTGCACGCATCAGCATCGAGACCGTTCCTCATATCCTGGACGGCAACCTTTCAGATGAGGTGCTGGCCGACGTGAGAAGATTTCTGGTTAAAAGCAAAGACGTGCTGGTGGCCTATTGGAACGGAGGGGTGAGCACGAAGAAAATGCTTGAGGGTATCAAACCCGTGACTGATGGCGAATAAGGCGCGGGACAGCGGAGTCAGTCCCTGGAGAGGAGCGATCGTCCTATGAAACCCTGGTGAGATTGAGAAGCCGGCAACCGCGCTGATCGTCATATGGGAGTGGTCCGTGGCTCCCGTAAAATTTTGTCAGCCTTGTCCGGGTTTTGTAAGAAGAGAGCATATTCACCCTCGGTGAGTCCGAGGAATTCAAAAACGGATTCGTAAGTTTCTGCAATGTGCCACTGGCTAACAAAATCGGGAAAATCAATCGCGTTGAGTTCGTGGGCTTTGAATCTGTCGAAGAACTTTTTCATTTCTATTCCTCCATGGGGCTTTTCGGCACAGACGCTTTGATCCTAAACTGCCCTGCCAACAACCTAAAGGAAAACGAATTTACTTCAACGACTGATGGGACACGGGAGCGGGTAGGTCGTTCTGGGATTCTGTTCTCCTCAAAGCCAACCAAAGCGAACACTCATCCAAAGGCTCTGTCGGAACATTTCCTTCAATTTTCTTGTCGTTCTCAAGAGTTCCACCGCGCCAATGGTTTTCCTAAGACATAACGGAACACAAAATGTCCTTGGAAGTTTTCCGTGTCCAGTGGCAAACCCACCTCGTGAATCAATAGTGGAGGGCGATAAGTAGAAAATTTGGAAGTGACTCTATATCTGCAACGATCATGGGCTGATGCACTGCGCCTCTTTGCTGGTCAGTTTCCCTTGCCACAAGATAACGGCGAAAACGATGTCCTGGGCAATCGTCTTCTGTGCGGCATACGGGAGCTTGCTGATGCCATTGATGAAGCGCTCGCTGGACCAACGACGAAGGACGAGCATGAACTGTTGCCTATACCAGTACCAGTAGATTGATGCGGCCTGACACGCTTCTGTGATCGCAGGACACAGACCAGCGCCGCGTGCGTTATCCAAGGCCACAAGTAAGCCTGTTGCCTGCTGCGCCAGCCCGGAGGGCAAAGTGCGGAACGGCAGACACCATAAGTGAGATGTCCAGCCTGTAAAACCCTTCACAGTGTTTTCTTTTTTCCAGTTAGCCCCGCCAAGGCCGAAGGACTGGCGTGGGCGTCTCCTCCTCCTTTTCATAGGAGTAGAGAAGGAATAAAGGCTTAACCACGGGGTTTTGAGGGTGAGATAACAGGTGGCTTCTGTCTTTTCACAAGGGGCTTCAAGGGAAATAACCCCTGGGCTTCTTCATAATTGGAATATTCCTGCCCTGGATTACTGCAATCGAAATGGAACCCTAAGGGTTTCGCCTGTCTCCTACCTCAAAGAGGTCTGCATCCACTAAAAGCACAGCATGGTCGGAGACAGCCCCATCGGTGCCAGCCACCCTGAGACCACTTATCTCTGTCACATACTCAGCCCGTAAGAGCCGAAAGTCCTTACTGATGAAAGCATGATCAAGACAGGTCTTCTTCTTATCTGCTCGTGGGAAAAAACTGAATCCCGTTGAAGGAGTGGCAAGGGAAAATCCAAGCTCAGACAGTTTTTGAACGGGATCAGACCACTTCCACTTCGGAAACCTCCGATTCCTCGAATCGACATTGAAGTCCCCGATAATGACCAAAGGTAGTTCACGGACAGAAGAAGCACTTGCCAAAACCCATTCCCACCACAAAAAGTGGTGTTCCTTTTTTACAGGTAAAGGAAGCCTGACGCCAAGAATCTCAATCCCGACAGAAGGAAGTCGAACATGCAAGGCGTTGGGTGTCATCGCTTTCATAAGTGAGGGTGCAACCAAGTCCCCCTTGGTCAACGGAAACCTGGATGCGATGAAAATTGTGTTATGACCACGTAGGTGTTCAGAGATAATGGTGAAAGGATAGCCGCCATCAGAAAGCGCCTGATAGAAGGCGGTTCGGGATTTTCCAGGCACAAACTCTGTGATAATCATAACGTCCGCCTCTAACGCAAGCAGAGCTTCGATCAAACCACTTCTGATGGGGACTTCTTTGGTTCGGTGGTTCACATTCCAGGTAATGATGCGCATGGCAGTTCCAGGCAAAGGATCGCGTTATTGGTTTTATTGACCAAGGCACCAAGAATCGGACTATAGACAGTTCTTCACCAAACAGGTCAGCGCCAGGAACAGGTCAGCATCAGGAAGATACTTTAAGCCCTCAGATGGTGCGAGCCAAGCCACATTTCTGGCAAAAAGTCAGACCAGAACTTCAAGTTCTTCAACAATTTTCTGGCAAAGGCTTGCAAAAGATTCTACGTCTTCTGCGTAAAGATCCAACGTGCGTCCTGTTTCTGAATTCGGATCGTGAGCTTGGTAACTTTCGTCAACAATCCCAAGGTTGTGGCCTATGACGTGGCGCTTTCGAGAAAGAATGTTTAGCTGGTTTCGTTCAACGTCCGTCATAACTCTATATGGATCATGACCCAATTCGTGGAAGAGTTTTTCAGCGCGTTCCGCATTCTGAAAAGCGTTCCCAACCTTCCTCTTTTTCTCCCATCTATCAGGATGACGTTTCTTCAAGATATAAAGAAAAACGGTTTTTTGGTACATTTCAAACGCAGACAAAACATCCTCATGGGCGTTTCCAAGGAGCCTATAAGCATATTCCCGTTGCCCCTCATGGCTTCTCGCTTCGGCGTCATTGATTTGCTGAGCAACCAATTCTAGCTCTCTGGAAAAATGCACCATGAGGTTTTTTGATCCACAATCGGGACAGAATAGTCCAACGGCAAATATGCCGTACTTGCGGGTGCAATAGCTGCATGAAAGGTTCCGAAGCAAATCTTCGCGGTAGGCGCTTGGTTCTCGAACTGGAGGACTTATCAGCTTCATCTCCATCTTTATGAAGCTGTTTCTTTTTTGTACTCGGTTAAAATCTGCTGCCATTTTGGACAAGTAGTTGGTGATATCACGCTGCAAAGCTGCAGTAATCTTTCCTTTGGCATACTCGTGATCCACTGGATCTATAAAATCATGGTCGTCAGCATCAATCCCGCAGTAAGGGCAAGTGCAACCACTGGTCCCCGGTTCCCTGCGTGGACTCAACGAGGCATCTTGGTTTGATGCGTCCCCAGATAAATCGCCAAGCAGGAAACGCCGTGGTGTGCAGCTGGCGTTCGGGCACCTCCTCAAGGTCATGCCTTCGGCACTTTTAGGTGCAGAGACAGAGACGGTCATTTTGTTGGAAAAGCCGGATTTGGAGAGTCTCCTGAGGTTTTTGAAATCTATTTTGCTCACTTGCTTCACCTCTTTGGCAACACCGACGGTTTTTTCGTGGCAGGCGTCCACTTTAAAAGGCGCCCTTCAGGGGTACAACCATAAATCACCATAAAATGGATGGAGCATTCTCCAGGAAAGACGTTTAGATGATGTTTGGCAAAAATCCCTATCTGAATGCTATTTGTGGACCAATCGACCATTAAAGCAGTCGCTGGCCAATATTCTCATCTTACTGATAGCTGCTAACTCCATGAGAGATTGCTTTTCACAGTAGCACTTGTATGTGTGGATCTGTTCATTAGGGTTCTGCTGGTTATTCACTCAACTTCAGAGGTGCGCCATGCAATCAAGCCCTTGTCGGGAAAAGTGGACTTCAGTCGGCATCGGCAGAACTATGCCTTGGCCTCCAGTAGAGGTGAGAACGGACTTCCAGGGTTTTCTCGTTTGTCTTGCTGCCTGAGACTGACTCCAACCTGCCCACGCTTGCGGTTGAACATGACTCCAAGGGCATCAGTTCTGTGGAGTCGTTCAAAGCGCCGCGTGTTTGTTCAAAGCCACGAGTAAGCGGTCCAAATCAGGAACCTCAGGTCTGCTGAGGTGATCCGACTCAGCATCCAAATTATCACATCTTGATTCCTGAGTTCCTGACTACTAAGGTCATGTCAAGCCCCCACTTAATGAGAAGTGACAGCATCTCAGATTCAGTGAGGCTATTTTTCTCTGCGAGTTTCTTCATTTGGATAGCACTGACATCGTCTAAAGAAACAACATACTTTGAAGAGGAGACTTGATTTTTTCTGCTGACAACGGGCATCCCTTTTGGGATCGGTTCACCGTTTGGCAAGACAACATATTTCATATGCCGAAGATGGTCAAACCAGCTTTCGGTTTCCGTACCCGATGTGGTTCCAGCCCTCCGCATCAAATCAAAATATCCAGGACCAGGGACTTCCGTATTCTTTCCAACGACAACTGATGATCTCCAGGGTCGATCCAGGCTAACGTCTTCCGCAGTAAGCGCCATCAAAGCCAGTCCTAGACTCCGATGCCGAGGGTTATTGAGACCAAGACTGGCTGACAAACTCTCATAATCGACGTAAGCGCGAGCGGATACAGCTTTATCCAATATGCTGCCTGTTTGTGTGATATATCCGGGCATCTTAAGCGTTTTGGGCAATTCCTTTGCCAGTTGGGTAAAAATCAACTTCACTTCTGCTGAAAATTCCATTTCTATTTACCCCTAAATTTAGGCGTATAATGATTCTAATATACTTCCGATCATGATTGTGTCAATCGGGAAAAATTCTTTGATATTATTGTATTATTTTATATAACGCCTAATTTATAATTTTTTTGAGAAAACCATAGACATTTTTTTAAGGCCGTTTTACTTTGCAGCGGCTTGTCCGCCGAGGAATGGAACAAGCGTTTTAACACCTTGCCCAGGAGTTGTAGAACGCTGTGTGGCAACGGGAATACCAGAGGATGAATTTCGCCGCTACGTCGTGCAACCCTCATAAACGGAAACGAAATGCCAAGGGAAACCCTTCTTTTTCTAATCGATGACTACTGGGTAAACATAAAGTGCCGGAGAAGCCTAAACTCACTTCTTGGCGAAAAACAATATCTCAATGCAACGCTTCACCTGATTGAATATGCCTACGAACGAAACATATCTGGGGCAGCCAAAAGGTATCGTGAAATTGCGAGTGACGCTGTGAAACGCCACCTTACCGGTCGGCAGAGATGGTCCGAAGGTTCTGAGGAGAAGCTGTGGAAAGCCTTTGAATCGCGTTGTAAAAAGCCAGCTGGTAACAGAAAGGCAATCAAGCGAAATCCTTTAGTAGACCCTCTCCGCCCCAGTTCAAAGACCAAGGTGAATCTGATAACGTTCATATGGAATCTGAAGGAAGACAATACTGTGGCAAGCTGGGCATTCAGCCTTATATCTGCGGGGAAAGCCAGAGAGGCTTACCGAAAGCTGAAAACAATATATGGAATTCGGCACAAAATCGCAGCGTTCTATCTGCGGGATATTTTTTGGCTAGGCCATTCTTTAAATCCCCCTTTGAAAATGAAAAACCCTGTAGACGCCAAGTATTTGCAGCCTATTGATGTTTGGATACTGCGGGCGACGAAGGCCCTTGGGGTAAAGAATCCATCAAGGCAGGACTGTATTGAAGCCATGCTTGCGATTGAAAAAGAATACAATCTGCCGTTTGGTGGTGCAAATATTGCATTTTGGAATCTCGGGGCCACTTATATTGGTAACGAGAAGGACTTTAAGGTAGTAGTGAGCCAGCTGTTTGGAAAACAAAACCATTCAGATACTTCGAGAGTGGAAAACGCTATCCAGTACATGAAACGCGTTTCAAAGTTTGAAAAGCATATTTCTGACTCTTTTGCGCGAAAAAGGTTGTCCATCTAAATTCCGTCTGAATCCAGCTGTAACAACTTCCAGAAGGGACCTAGAACAGTGCCTATCGTCATTCCAGAAGTGGACCAAATGGCTGCTGACCTTGGCCAGGACCTCCTGCTGGTCGATTTCCAGTCAGAATCCGACAAGCGCAAGTATACTTATAATCGGGATGCCCGCGACCTGTTCTTGGCTTGGCTGAAGCAGCACCCGCAAATCCGTTTCAAAGAGGCTTATCCACCACTTGATCCCGGAATCATCATCTGTCCTTATCCCGGCACCATAGCGGTCGTGGCCTGCAAAGAAAAGCAGCCAGACATCTATTCATTGGTGGTCAAAGCATGGGAGAACCCGGACGGCACTCCAAAGCATCCACCTACCGTGCTGTATATCGTTGAAAAAGGTTTTCGCACGAAGAGGTAGAATGCCCTTGAAGAGCGATAGGAACCGACATCTTTGATCGCTCAACTTTTCCAAAAATGGAAGATCATTCATGGGCGCAGGCTTGCGCTATAAATATGGGCATTCAGCTTTCCTGTCTGAATGGGCGTTCCTTAAGTGAAGCCGTGAATGAATGAGTTCTAAAGGCTGTCGGATGTGATATCCGTATCCAGCTTTCCAAAGCGGTTTATGCTAAAATATCGAATAAGGACTGTACTCAGCATGCTGAAAAAAGAAGATCTGCTCATTAACATTGGGACATGTCTTGAAAAGAATCTCGTCTCCGAGGAAAAACGCCGCAAAGTGATATCACGAATCGCAGCAGGTGCAGCATTTGAGTCTTGGCTATCAATTGAAACTCGACTGGCAATCGAAGAAAATCGAGTTGAACTTCAGCTTGATAGCATAATCGAAAACCATGGTCATTCACACTTTCGCTTTGGCGTCGATAATGAGCTAGCGAAAGTGGATCTTGGTATAGTCGAATATTCTTCCAAACCAATGAACTGGGATTGGCTGCTAGCATTAGAGTTTAAGTTGTTGCACAACAACAAGAATTGGCCGAAGCAGTGTGCTGGAATTTTTTCCGATATTTTCCCAGATCCATCGTCCAAGAAAGCGGAAATCATGCCTCGGATGGGGCGTTTCGCTATTGTTGGGGTTGTAGGCAAAGTATACCTGGAATTCGCAGGTGGTTATCCAGGACAAAGATCCGACCTTGAAGAATGGGAAAAGGAAGTCTGGTCTCATCTCTATTCCCTGACAGACAGTTTTGGAAATAAGTTGA
The DNA here is from genome assembly GCF_035712445.1 of Oligoflexus sp. Classification (NCBI taxonomy): domain Bacteria; kingdom Pseudomonadati; phylum Bdellovibrionota; class Oligoflexia; order Oligoflexales; family Oligoflexaceae; genus Oligoflexus; species Oligoflexus sp. The sequence goes on from NZ_DASTAT010000017.1 coordinate 12,550, forward strand.
AGAGTCTATGGTCCAGCCACAAATTTAGACTGGATGGCTCTGATTTTCTGGTCAAACCGACTGATGTCCAGCACTTTTTTCAATTTCATATCATCGGATCGGCAGCACCCGATTAACCTGTCACTCAGAGATCTTTTCAATGGTTGAACGGTGTCCAGCCCGGAATCCTTTGGTTGCGGACAGCGTTTGCCGAATGCTTTCTGGTAGGACTATGATCGCTGCTACAACCCCTAAAAAACAAGTGTCGGCTACCGCTCTGAAAAAACGTATCGCCCGACAGCAGCCGAGCGACACGATGAGGTGGGATTGTCATTACAGACAAAAGGATTCAGCAGCCGCTCCGGTTGGAAGCGACCAGCAGAGATCGAACTGTTTTTTTACCTTAGCGAGGAGTGCGGCGGACGCACAGAGATCCACTCGCATCTTTCATTCAGAAAATGAAGCTCAAATTCCCCAGCAGAAGCGTGGCTCCGACATCCGTCGCCTTTGATTTGGCATCTCTGATCAGCGATTTCACCCCTGAATAGTATCGGGACGGGTCAGCTTCATCAGTCGTCAGCCAGGAATCCTCCGGCTCGTCATATTTGTGCAGAACCTTTCCGTGTGATGAGAAAGGAACGGATATCCCAAGCCAATCGACTCCGGCTTTGTACCAGCTGCCAGACCAGTAGTTCCCGATGCCTGCGTACAGGCTATAAACAGTGCTATCGACTTTGACCTGACCACGTCGCATGAGGTTCTGCTTATCGCTGATGTCGATCCGCCCTACGCTTTTCTTTTGATCCAGTGCGCCGGTAACGGAGAGGGTTTCAAGCACGCGGTACCGGCCAAAGGCTGACAATTCATCGGAACGGGTTTCGCTTCCTTCAAAATAAAGGCGTGTAGACTTGAAATCTTTTTTATACGAATCCACGTCCTCTTCCAAACCGGAAAACCACCTGACGCCTGCAGTGAAACGATCAGAAACGTCCGCAGATAGCCCAAGGCCAGCGCCGACTGCGGAGTTGTAGACACCCAGGTATGCGTCGGGGGACAAAGTGATGTGCTTGTTGGTCTCGATGTCAGTGCTTCTACCTTCTGATGCCATGACTACAAGCGATACAAGAGCTATAACAATTTTTGAAGCTTTCACGGAAGACCATCCTGCTCAGGGCATCATTGCGAGAACGATGCCCAACAATTTATTATTCGATTCGGGATTGTTCACAGCAGTATTGGCTTCGCACGCTCATCCGCTTCCTTGAGGATCTGTTCTGGAGTTAGATCTCGCTTATCCCAAAAGATAAGATCGGAGGCTTCTGGATATGCAGTGCTTAAGTAATTCATCATCTCCTGGTTTTTTGCATCAGAACCGTATCCGCCGTTCTGAAATTTTTTCACGATTTCGAGACATTCACTGTAGGATGGTTTATTTGCCATAATGGTAAACTCTCTCCAATATTTCTTTGTGAAATCGTGGCGTGACTATCGCCATATTACTCATATCGTAAACACTGCCACCAACCCGAATCGGTGTGATATGGTGTATTTCATAAAGTCCTCGTTCACCGACGGCTTGAGTTTTTGCTGCGAATGGAGCGTTCCCGCCAGCCATCAGCGTCTTATTGGAATTAGAGAATTCATTCGCATACTTTGTCTCGGAAACCGCCGTCCAAAACTTCTCACGAAACTGATCGAAATCTTTAAATGACTTACCTTCAAGTTTCGCGGCCACTTCCTGAGGAATCAGGCCAGCATTCCCTTGAGTTCCTCGCATCATTTTCTCGGAGTTATACAGCGGCCTGGAATTCGTCGCAACACCAGGGGTCTTTCTTGGTCCCTTCGCGGATAAGTCAGCGGTTTCTTTAGCCGCGCTAACTGTGTCAATGCCTTTGGCGACGCTTCCACCCTGATCAACGCCCTGCGCAACAACCATTAAGTCTTTGATATCGTCGACGGACCTGGCTCCAGTCTTTGCGGCAGCTTCCAGAACTTCCACGGCTTCTTTACCAGCCTGTGTGATCTTTTCGCTTTCCTGGGCTGTTTTGGCTGTCGTAGCCATCACGCCGATCATGTTCCCGGCTTTTGCGAGTGCGCCAAATTTGGCAATTCCACCCGTAAGGGCACCTGCGATTGCCATCCCGCGCTCGAACTTCGTCAGTTCCTTGCCGGTAAGCAGGTTTTTGCCGGTAATGGATTCATAAACGTCTTTTGCCCAGCCCACGCCTGGTGTCAGCGATAATGCAGCATCGGCTGCGGCCATCCCAATTTCGTACCAAGCGTTGCCTTCAACGACATTTCCGGCTCTGTAGCTGATTTCAGCCTCATCGAGCGCCGCATCTCCAAAATCAAGAAGTGTTTTTCGCACCCCGTAGTCGGCTGCATTGGGGTCAAGTTTTCCTCTCGCATATTCCAGGTATTTTCGCCCGTTCGCCACTTTCTGATGTTCAGGATAGATACCATCACCGCGTCCTTTGCCCATTCCATCAAACACAGATGGATCTGGAGTTGGAATACCGTCGAGAATTCCGCGCGTGCGGGTGTTGTAACGTCCGCGAAATTCTTCCAAGTCTTTCTCGCGCGAAGCAATGCCAAACTCTTTCCAACTCTCTTCCAGTAAACCCCAGCTTTCCTCAGCAGACCGCCTGTCGTCTGCAACGGCAACGCCATAACCTTCAGCCTGTGCCCAGAGGTTTTGCATTTCATTGAGGAGACGCTTGGCCTCGCGCTTCTTGCGTCGATTCTCTGCATTATTGCCGTTCAGTTCATTTTTAAGGCCATCCCAGCCTTTACCGATTTCGTGCCCCCAATGGGATAATGTGTCACCAACACCTTTGAGAGTACCGCCGCTGCCGCCATTGCCAGGCCCGTGTCCAGGATCATTCTCGGGGTTCAGTCCACTTCCACCCAAACCACCAGGACAATTTGCAGCACCATCGCACGCATCATTCGCTGGCTGGGTGGAGTTATCGTCATTGCCAGAGCCGTTCTCTGAACCAGACCCGGGCCTGGAGGTGCCGCCCGGATTCGGATTGTCTTTGTGGCAATCAATCGGGACAATCGTCCCAGTGCAGTAGTTTGTACTACTTTCTTTTGTTACATGGATGCTGCATGAACCTTTCGGGCAGTGTTTATCATAGTCGGCCTGATCCGCCGGAGTCCATGCTCTGCATGAAACGATTGAGAGCAGAAAAGTCATCAATATCAGCAATTGTTTCACGATGGTTTCCTCGTACAGGTAATTACGGTACTCATGTATCTCTTCTCACTCACGCGATAGTTTTCCAGAGTATCCACACTCGACGCCTGTTCGAGAAAGTCGTTATAAGCAGCAAGGCATGCAGAGGTCAGCTTCTCGGGGGTTGCGACGATTCGGTTTGCTGTTGCTTTCTGTGAAGAGAGAAAACCCTGCCATCCTTTGGTTTCAAGGCGTTGAAGGCGGGCTTCGATCTCATTGATGACAGAATCCATTCGGTTTAGATAGTATTCACCGGTATCAGGGAATGGTTCTATTGCCACCAGCATCTGTTCTTTGAAGTTCTGAGCACTAATCAGATCGGCAGCAAGGATCTGTCTTGCGGCTTCAAACTGCTGATACACTGACAGGACCTTGTCACGATTGGGTTCAAACGCAGTCCAGGAGTACCAGTTCTCAAATTTGGCCGAAAGGCGATTGGCACGCAGGATCGTATCGATCTTTCCGCCAAGCGTGGATAATTCATCAACGAGTCGGGCGCTGTAAGCATCTTCAATTTTGGCCCGGATCGCCGTGTACGTATAATTGATGAGATTCTGGCGGGCAGACTTCGCGGACATGATGTGCCTATAGATCAGGTTCACGTCTTCGGAAAAGACGATGAAGGCCGACTCAATCTTTTTGACCGCCGGTGCAACATTCGCATCCTTACATTCATCGCCTACAAGCCACAGCGCCTCATCTTTGGTTCTGTTATAGCTTTCCGCGAGATCGCGCTGCACATTTTCGATGAATATGAGCAATTTGTACTCATTCTCGGAAAGTCTGGCTATGGCCTTGGCAGCCTCGTTATAGTCATGGTCCAGAATTTCCAGCTGGGATCGCATCGTGGATGCGGCACCCGCAGTCTGAATCGTCCTATACTTATTCGCAAGGTTCTTCACGACATCGAGTGACTGATTGTATTGTGTTTCGAGTGAAAGAAAATTCCGCCATATATTCAGGTCGGAACTTTTTAGGTCAAAATGCTCGATGTCTGCTGAGGCAGCGACAAGCAAGGGCACGTTTCCAGCCGGTCTGCGGAACTTGCCAATGAATGCCGACACCGCTTCAGACAGGAGACGTGTGCGTGACACACACTCAGCAATCCGTTTTATCTTCGGAAGGCACTCATCCCGCATCTTTTTGACAGCTGCATTTCCTGCTGACAGATCGCTTGGCATCGGGATTTTGCACTCGGGGATTTCAGGTTGTTGCGCAAAGCCAGGGGAACCCAAGAGGAAGGCTGAAAGTATAATTTTCTTCATTGTTTTGACTCCAGGACGGACTGTTTCAGGCCATCAAGATACTGTTTTCTCTCAGCGTCTTCTTTGGCAACGACATCGCCCAACAGCTGATTGATTTCAACGAGTTTGTCATCGAACCAGCTGACCGCAAAGTCGTAGGCGAGTTTCACCGAACATGTTGACTTGAATCGATTGAAGACTGCAGGATTCATGCTTTCTGGTTTTGTCAAAGTCTTGATCGTTTGGACTGTATAGGTCTTGCAATCAAGATCGCCAGCAGTGATTTTAGGCGGAACAGCTTCGTTTGCTGATTCAGCGCATGTCCGTGAGGACTCCGCGTAGTCATAGCTGAAGGCATTCTTGAATTTCACCACAAGGTCATTGAAAACATCATCATATCCTTCGAGATCCTTGTACTTCTCGATCAGACAGATGAAGGAAGCTTCCTGACGGAATGAGCCATAGAGATCCGCCTGCTTTGAAGGCAGTGAAACGGAGTTGATTGCAAGACTTCCGTATGTAGCATCGATGAAAGCGTCTATCTCTTCGGGAGTCTTGTAAAAGGAGCAGCTGTTGTGCAACTCTGCGTCGAATTCTTCGCTGCGGCACTTCTTGGGTGATTCTTTCCCGTGAGATTCTGCCCGGCAGGGCTTATAAACCTTGCCAAATTTCTCCATGGCACATGTGGCTGCAAACGGTTTCGCTGTGCACGAAAGCCCTCCATACCAACTCGAACCCATGGTGTTAACGTAAGAAAATTTGCAACTCCAAAAGGCGGTTTCACGCTTGTCGTTGCCTGGGTTCAAATCGGGAAGCGTGTTGCCAAGGATCTTTTGGATGTCCTCCGAACCCTGCACCGTGCTTCCGCCTTTGAGGCTCCACCAGGCAATACTCCATCCGCCGGAAGCCTGCTTGGTCAACTCCGCAGTGATTTTCCTACCACCCAAATCAGATCCTGGGCAGGAAAGATCGGCACCTTCTTCATAGCGATCGAGTTCGCAGGCATTTGTCTGCTTTTCATAGTAAACCCAACCGCAAACGTCGCCGTCATATCGCTCCTCATAAAGCTCTACGCCGCATAAAGCATTGCGTTCGGTACGAAGATTAAGGGCGGCCAGTGCTGATGTGGAAACTGTTGCCAGCAGTATCGTGCATAATGAAACTCGAAGCATGTGATGGAGTCTCCCGTAGAAAAACCGTTCTGGTTAACGTCGGAATACGAGACCCTGAAAGCGTTGGCAATTGCTTGCGGTCAGTGATTCAAAAATAGTTTTTTGAAAAATCATTTGACGAGTAAACGCAATGCCTGTGGCAACAAAACCTTCAGTGATTCAAAGAGAGAGAAATTGATTCACGTTGAGCGCAAGTGGGGCAGAAGGCGCTATTTCTACGGCCTCTGATTCATTTGAAAATAGCCGAAATCAGTTAAACAACGCGATGGACACGGGATTCGCAAAGAAAACTTTACCCATCGCGGGTCACAGGCGGTTTCCCGAAGACTGTGATCATGGTATCAAGTAACGGCAAATTATCAGTGGGAGTGTCTCATAATGGCTTCGATATGCGATTATTTGCAATCGAGATTGAAAGATTATATAGCCCAGAAGCATGAGAGCGTGCGTTGGTTTGTGACACACAGTGGTGTGAGCTACAGCACGATCTACCGGCTTTATAACGGTGAGCAAAAAAAATTATCGTTTGCCAACGCAAAGGCGATTCTCAACTTCATTTCGCCTGCTGAAGCTGCCAGTATCCTTGCTGACTTTTATCCTGACGAAGCGAGTGGTCTCGGAACAGCGAAGGGTGCAGATGAGCTTGCGGCGATCCTTGCCGATGATCTTCCGCTTTACAAAGTGTTTGCATTTGCTGAGATGGCAGACATCGGACGGAATGAGGTAAAAGAGGAGTTCGGGAGACAGGGTTTACTGCTGCTGGACAAGCTCGTCGATCTGGGCATCCTGATTGAAACCGGATCAGGGTTTAAAAGCACCTTGGAAGGCCGCGCTCATCCGCCTGAAGAAGTGGTTAAGAAAACCGCTATACACCATTTCCATATGGTGGCGCTCAGTGAGCCAGGTTCGATCATCGAAGATATGCGCGAGGGCTTGAGTGATGAAGGTATACGCGATCTATATGAAGCTGTGGAAGAGCTACGCACTAAGGCTCTGAAAATTGCAGCTGAAAAGAAAGGCAATCGACTTGCCGTTTTGTCGGTAATCGCTGGGCCAGGGAGTGTGAAATGAGGACTGTCATGAAATATATCACGAGTCTGTTGATCGGCTCATCCGTAGCTTTCGCAGGTGGAAGCCAAGGCGGTGGGACGCCACCTGCACGCGAGCAGCTTGAATTGCTGCTGAATACCGACAGGGAATTCAGCAATCTGGACGGCGGCCTCTTCGACAATGGCGCTGGAGATATTGGACTTCTGACACGCGGCAAGCTGCAGCCTCAGATGCTGGTGAGTGGTGGTTCCTCCGGTGGCGGGACTCCTCCACTGGATGGAATGCTTGGCGGTGGCAGCGGGGGTGGAATTCCTCCTGCCCTCAGATTATCCAGTAATGATGTCAATATCCTGCGCGACCGCGTCAAACCCATCGATGCCGTTGGCTCTCTGGGCCAAAACCTGTCATTCGATGTACTGGCAGGCGAAACGCTGGACTCCGTGGTTCTGAAAGATCGACGGGAAATAGCCCGGGCGGCTGTGAAGCAGTAAAAATTCTGTTTGCCAATCAATTGAAGGCGGGGGCTGGCTCCCGCCTTTTTATTTGCCATGGATCAGCTAACAAGTATTTTGTGAATCGTTTCAGAACTCGTTTAATATGTAGCCGTCGTTATTTACACCCTTTGTGTCTTCAGTGCCACCCCAAAAGATTAACGCTGTTCCGGTACTGACAATTGTCTGATAGGCGGGTTTCCAAGAAAGATTAATTGATGCTGAGGCCCAAGAGTTGGAAGAGAAATTAAATACTGACCCAGTATTTTGCCAGGCCGACGTAATCCCACCCCAAATTTGCAGATTTGCCCCGTCCCACACATAACTGTAATACTGTCGGTTTTCTGTCGAAGGGGAAGAAGTCAAGGTTCGCCATTGATTTGTTGTAGGATTGTACGCATAAGCATCAAATTTCCGAACGTAACTTCCATCCATTCCACCCCAAACAATCATTTCTGTTCCAGTCCATACGACCGCAGGTTCGGTTCGAGCGCTTGGTCCATTCGTCATCGACAATGAACTCCATGTATCCAAACTGGGATCGTAAATCCCCCCGTCACCAAAAGGACTATTTTCACTTGCACATCCGCCAAAGACAATCATTTTAGATCCCGTCCATACCATTCCATGTCTATTCCGAGCGCTAGGTGCATTCGTTGTCGAAATGCTTGTCCATGACCCATTCTCAGGATCATAAATCGATCCGGTATTCAGACTTCCTGTGCTACTATTGTAGCCTCCCCAAATGATCATCTTGTTCCCAGTCCAGATTGCTTTGTGCTGCCATCGCGGTGTTGGACTGCCAGATGCGCTGATAAGGCTCCAAGTTCCTGCCGAAGGACTATAGATGCCGCCGTCGCCCAAATCATCAGAGGTGGTAGTGGTTCCTCCCCAAATGATCATTTGAGAACCTGTCCACACCGCCGAGTGACGTTCCCTTGCTGACGGTGCCCCACTACGTGATACGGATTGCCAGCAATTCAATTCAGCAGATTTACTTTCAATTGGACTTTCAAAGCCATCCTTGTCCTTAAACTTCACGTAAAACGTTTTTGAGCCGCAACTGGAATAATTTGCTGGAACTGAAATCTGCTTTTGAGCAGCAATCGCCTCCCATGAAGCTCCTGAAAATGTTGAAGAAGTAGAAACCATCATGGCAGTTGCATTGGTTGGTAGGGCTATAGCCGATAGAGTGAATGTGCTGTTTGGAGGTACTACCGATGCGACTGAATATGAAGGACTGAAAAGTGTGGTGCCGTCAGAGAATATGTCTATGGTTACGGTATCACTGTAAGGGGAGCTTTCAAGGCCATTAGCATTCGCAAATTTAACATACAGCTTTTTTTCACCTTGGCTGTCGAATGTATATTGCATGGAACTTTTTACTGGTTTCCACGAAGCCCCTTCAAAGGTATTTGATTCCGAATATTTCATTAGCACTGCGTCTTCTGTCGCACCAACTACTATACTAACGGTTCTGGAGTTCGCTATGGCCGCACCATTTTCAATTACAATGAGACCTTCCGCGCCGGTTGATATCACCAGAGTGATATCATCCAACTTTGTTTCAGACGATTCTGTCACATCAATTTCTTCAACCTGCCCTCTGTGGTAGCCATCTTTTTCAAAATAGAGATTGTGCGTCCCAACCGGAACTGCGCTGAAGGCAAACCGCCCCCCTGAATCTGTTTTGGCTATATAGTCGGTGCCGGGAATGTAAACGTCAATGCCAGCATGGTCGGTCTGTTCATTAAGGAGTGCGCGTCCCGTGATTACGCCAACCTTTGGCAAATCAATTTTTCCGCCATCAGTTTTTACTCCATTCAATATTTTGGATTTTTTAACCCGAATGCCACGATCTTTTTCTTTTTTATCGAGCGAAAGGCTGGCATCGGAACCATTTCCTGTGATGATAATGTCAAGCTGCCCAGCTGGGATATTGTTGATGACAAAGGACCCTTCGGTCGTCTGTTCGACTCGTAACACACCCTCGTATCCAACCACATATCCACCCACAGAGCAACTGTCTATGGTATCGGGCAAGGTAAAAGCAAACTGTCCCGCAGCGGCAGGGACAGTAGGAACATCTATCGGAGCCGAGCAAGATCCTGTTTCGGTAGAACCTTCAACGGAGCCAGATTTTGATCCACTTCCACACGAATTCAATGAGAGACTGAGTATTAATATGAACGCATTACGCATTGGCTTTTTACCTCTGCGATCAAAATCGGTGAAATTTCCGAGAAGTTTAGTCGGGTATTGGTTAAGAATTTCTGGTTGGAGAACAACTAAAAACATAAATAATATTATGATATTAATTAGTTTCTTTAGAAAGGCTTTAATGATTTTAAGCTTGCTCATCAAATAATGCTCGCAACCTGCTGGCGGTACTTTGGTAGCCGATGTCTGCAAGTGATGCGTGCACCTTAACGTTCAATTTTGAGGTCGTTGGTTTTCGGACAGCGGGTATCGGGAAACCGTTAGGCGGTTTGCTCCAAATCTTCGTCACTTTCCTGATTTGGGTCGTAGTCTGCCTCAAAGCCTCGCTCTTCAATCAGTTTTGTTTCGTGGAACTCAATCGCTTGAGGCTCTGCGTGGTATTCGACCTTGCCATGATTCTCCTCAACGAACTTATGGATCATCTCCAGATCAACTCTGAAATATTCCTTCCTGAGGTTGACCTTGTTCACCCGTGATCCATGCATGAGCCGGTGAAGGTCGCTTTCGAGCTTTGGCGCATCATCACAGGAAATCATCATGTGGACATCGAATGGGAATGGAACTGAGGCATCCCCGAGTTCATGGACACGATCATATGGTTCAAGCCTTCTGGTCATACCCACCTTGTAGATGCCTTCACCAAATGAACCGACATTGGATATGACATAGACATGACCGGCGCGAGTAAGTTCTGCCTGAGACTTTGCCCTCTCGCTCCTTTCCTGTGCTTGAAGCAGTTGCTGCTTCAGTTCTTCAATTTGCAGTGCCGAGGCCGCAGTCTCCTTCTTCAGAAGGATTCGTTCAAGCTCCAGTCTGATCTTCTCTTCTTCCTGGGCCAGACGCTCCAGTTCTTTCTGACGCTCGCGTTCAGCCCGGATTTCTTCCCTCATCCGCTCTTTGATCAAAGCCTGCTCTTGGCGAAGGCGCTCCCGCTCCATAGCTTCGGCGTGAGCGGTCTTTAGTCGTTCAGACCATTTCAACTGCATATCATTGTCAAATGCTGGCAGGACACTCTTGCAATAGTCGAAAATCCGTTCAATCTGCCGCCGCGAGGATTCCAAGGTCGCCACTGTTACAGCTTTGACGATGCGCTCACAAATGTCATCTGAAAACTTGACCAGTACAGACCGCAGAGCATCGGATGCTGCTGTTGCCCGAGCATCAGACGAAGTAAGCTCCACGACTCGCTTATGAAGACGTTGGTTGTCTTGCTCCAAATAGATCTTCTGGCGTTCCAGTTCATTGACCCTATCCGTAACAGATTGCACACGTTCTTCGGTAGACGAAACCAGCTTCTGGGATGCTTCAATACTCCGGTTCTGCTCAGCTATAAGCGCCTGTAATCGAGCAATCTCAGCTTCCAGTTCCTTGATTTTTTTTCCACCAAACATGCTTGTCTCCAGAGAAGATCGTGGCGATCCAATCGGTCATAACCAAGGAAATTATTAGATCGAAGTCACATTCAAAGCAGTTTGCTCTAAAGATACAGCACCTTCTGCCGAATTCTTTAGAGTCTGTGAATCGCCAATGGAGACAATAAGAAATGGCAAAATACGAGCGAATCCTTACCAATAAGGCAACCGGCGAGAAGGCGCTTGTAAAGAGCAATGATCCTTACCTCCTGGAGCAAAAAATTGAAAAGCAGGTTGCGAGATGGCAACGTGAAGCAGACAAACGCCACGCAGAAAACCTGAAGGCAGAAAAAGGTGATGACGCTGTTCAGCAGACTGAGGAAGCCAAAACACGCAATGCCAGCTACGGCAAGATATTGGCCGCCACACTCTCGAAGAATGACCGCATCGATTGGAACGAATTGAAATCGAATGCGGAATTTCATGCATATCATCCAGAACCTGCTCCTGTAAAAGAAGACTTCTTCATGAAAGTGCCTAAGAAGTCTTTTCTTGAGGTGATTTTTACATTCTTGCGAAAAAGCCGCGAGCAGGCTGAAGCAGAGGCCCTTGGTGAGTATGAGACGGCTTGCAAAACATATGCTCAGCAAGAGGAGAAAAACCGAAAAGAATATGAAGACGCAAGATCTTTATTCCAGAAAAAGCAGCGCGACCACAATGTGAAGGTTGACTCACTCAGAGATACATTCGAGCAGGGTGACAAGGACGCGATTGAGGATTACTTGAATATGGTTCTGGAACGGTCGGAATATCCCGAAGACATTTCCTTGGACCATGAGATCAGTTTTGATAAATCGGCTCGTTTGGTCCGAATTGATACCCAATTGCCAGCATTCGACGACATCTCTTTTGTTTCCGAAGTGAAGTATGTGGCCTCCAAAGATACATTCCAAACGAAGTACCTTGGCAAAACCGAGGCCAAATCTATATACACCGCCATGCTTTACCAGATCGCCATCCGCACGCTCCATGAAATATTCGAGGCGGAATATACCGGTCATGTCCATTTTATAGAGTTCAATGGCTTCGTTTCGGGGATAGATCCCAAACGAGGAACTGAAGTGCAGACTTCGGTGCTGAAACTGAAAGCCGATCGAGACACGTTTATGCAGATCAACCTCGCCCGTGTGGATGCTGAAGCCTGTGCTTCTGGGTTTGGTGGAAAATTGGAAAAGATTGCGTTTGACCTAAGCAGCATCAAGAAAAGCGCCTGAGTCGGGCTGGGTCAGCCCTCAGGTTTCGAGATATGCCATCTCGACGAAATCGACCGAGCCTGCTGCATTTACCCACCAGCCGCACCATCGCAGAGATTTATTTCCTGTCGAAAGCTACGCCTCAAAGTCGTCCGGGAATCCAGCGACGATTTTGGAGGCATGCACGTGGTTTTTCGATTGTGAGCAAATCCTATTTGATGGAATGCATGGTCATGGACGAGAAATTGATCAAAAAGGAAAAGAACCGAGCGAATTATGAGCGCAACCGTGAACGCATCAAGGCTCGGAACCTGGAACGGTACCACGCACAGAAGCATCTGAAAGTTTCTGGCAACGCGGTACCTGCCGGGAATGATTTCCTGACCAGCGTGGAAAAAATCCAGGTACCTGGCAGACGACATCTTGAAAAACCTGCCCGCAACGCCCCCAAACTTCGCCTCCTCTCAGCAGAACCCGCCACTGACCTTAATAAAAAACCTTATGAAGATGAAAAGAAACCGGCGTCCCTGGTCACGGAATATGAAAGTGCCGCCCATGGTGGACTCATAGGGTGTCCAGTTCCATCTGGGCAGGATCTGGAAAGTGGATCTGGCCAAAACCACTTTCACCAGCACCGCCATTTTCAACCTGAAAGTGGCAGCGTCGATCTAAAGAAGCCAGGATTTTCATCGCCTGTACCAGGAGCCAGTGGAAAAACGCTGAGGGTAGCCGTCATCTTTTTTAGAGTAGCCCTCGCGCTCAGCCTCTGCCTGCTGGAAATTTTCATGCTGAAAAGTTTTTTTGATGCCAACGAGGTGCTCCAAAGCCATACGTTGGAATTGGCCGTATGCGCTGTGCTAAGTCTCCAGGCTTTGGTCATGATGACCTTTGACGGTTTTTTGAGGAACCAGGTCCGGCGGTTCATCGTCGGGATATTTTTCTGTTGGATGATCGTGAGCCAGGGCTACTCTCTTTTTTACCAAGCCAGATCAAAACTGGAAACCATTGCGCCCTCCAGTCGGTTGACGGATCTGAAAAAGCGCGAGGCCGACGCTCGGTCTGATCTGGAATGGGCCAAGAGAACGAAAAGCTGGCAGGACGTTAAGACCTTTAGCGAGGATCTGAGAGCAACGCAGGCGGCGATTGATGCGTTGCCACGAACCGAAGTCCTCGGCGTCACCAACGATCGAGCGGTGGGTATGGGAGCGGCTTTGGCCATCGTGCTGCGTGCGCTGCTGCTGGCGGTGAGCGTTTTGAATGCGGCGAAGATCCGCGAATCTTTAACTTGTTAGACTTTGCATGGCCATTGAACTTCTTGTCTTGTGAAACAGCGGCCCGTCAGCGGCCACTGTCCAGTTACTCCCGACTACAGGTCACCTATTACTGCCGTCAAAAAAGAAATTCCTGACTCTACGCGGTTTCTAATTTGCAGAAGTTGACTCATGCTAAAAGTTCCAGCACTGCCATGGGTTCCATCATTGAGGACCCTGAATAACTCCATCACGTTATCGATATCGCTGTCCACGAAATCTGCCAACGGACCAGCGACCCATCCTCTACGTTCTATCAAATAGAGAATTTTTGATCGTCGGGAAGGTGCGCCTTTGTCGGTCTTGTGACAGTCAGGCATTGCGGTCAGCACTTGGTGGTCGGGAGCCTTCATATCCAGCATCCGCACGATGACTTCTCTGGCGCTTGTGCAAAAGTGACGAGCAGCATCAGGATTTTTCGGGTTGAGAGCATAGACCGCCCCCTGCCATCTGTCATCGAGGTCCTTTGAGAATCTGTTTAGGTTGACGGCCGTGTGGTCATGCCCAATATCCATTTGGGTTGAATCTGAACTCGAACTGTCCAGGATCGATTTCGCGACCTCAAGACTATTGATCGCTTCCTGTTCTGAAAGATCGATCAGGTTTTCAAAACGGCTATCTTCCTGTGAGTCGAAGAAGTCCAACAATCGATCATACGACTGGTGCAGCGTTTGCGTTGACTGCCGATATTCTACTTTCCAGGTGACAGTCATCTGCTGACGGTTCAGACGCTCTAATTCATTTTTGATGCGCTGCTGATTCGCTCGGACTTTTGAGTTGTATGAACGTACTTCACGATTGTAGTCGTTAATACTCTGTTTAACTTTCCTGTTGTGGGCATCCACCTGTCGGTTGTATTTATCAACGGCTTGTTTGTTTTTTCGATTTATTTCACGAACGTAGGCATTGTATTGCGCTGGTGTCATCTTCCGAACCATGTTCCATTTCCTTTCTATTCGACGGTTGTCAAGATACAAGACCGTGAAGAATACCAAATTCAACCAGAGGGACGCACGTCGCGGGCAGAAATCCGGGCCTGGACGTTCACTACATCCTGTGGAATTGTTCGGTCGATGGTATTCTGATGAATTATCAGAATCAAGCCACCGTCGCGGTACATGAGGACGTTTTTCAGAGCAAGCGTAGGGCTTGGGGGATCGTACAGGCATGGGGCGGTACCGTTCGGTAGGTGAGTGAGTATCGTTTAATTTTCGTGAATTGCGTGTGAATCGACCTAGGCTGAACATCTTCACATCGTGTGATCCGTTTCAGGATCAACGCTGACGAGGTTCCCAATGGCTGCGCTCTTCAAAGCCTTGGTTGTGTTTCTGAAAGGTCTGTTCGGCTTTCTGAAGCTGGAATTCAGATCGCTGCTGATACTTCCGGCGTTCACGCTGGTTCGTCGGCCCCGCACCTATTCCGCACACCCCCAATACCAGCAACCCGGGATATTCGCCTGGGAAGCGGCCCAGCTGCTTCCACTGTAGAAAGAATGATCATTATAAACCTTAGAAATACTACAGAAGTTTGAATCAACCATTTTCGTGGACGGCCCTACTTGCGTAAGCAAGGAGGACGATATCGTGACCGCTGGAGGTACTGTGGACATCACATCGACGATCGGCGCGCTTTCAGGTTTTGCAGGACCAGCAAAAGCGGTGTATGCGCTCATCAAATTCACTTACTGGGGTGCCCATCGCTTTGAACTCAACCGTCTCAAGGCGTTGATAAAGACATTAAACAAGGAGTTGGATGACCCAAACGCTGGTCGCAAGCTCATGCTGATGGCCTATGAGGAAAAGCATCAGGAAAACATTGGAAAATTGCTGAACAAGGCGCGGAGGGCTGAAAGCGTCTGGGTAACTTGCTGCTTGGCTGCGGTCATTGCCAACTACATGAGGCAGCAGTTCTTGACCGACGACGATTCCATGATTGCCGACGCTCTCAGTAATCTGACAGACCAAGACCTTGAGGTGTTTGTGGCATTGAAGCAGCTTGCGGACGAAGAGAACAAGGCTTGGCAATCCGTGGAGCTTCCAAAGCAGATCGAAGACAGACGTAAGAGTTTGCAGCAGCATAAGGATCGGTTCGATGCTGCAAAAACTGACGAGGAGCGTGAGCGTTGTCGCCAAGATATACTTCAGAGCGAGGAAGGTCTGTTTGAACTGTCTATCAAGCGTCCTACGATTCGTGTTGATAGACCGAACTATTCAAAAATAACCCTGAAACGAAACGTAAACCTGCAGTACGTCCGCCTGCGCGTGGATCGCCTCGTAAAGAGCGGTGCACTGTCGGGGGATATGGGGGGCTTCGGGGGATCAGGCATGGCCCATGGTTCATTCGTTTGGAATCAATTCAGCGACAGTTTCTATGACAAGGTTTCGCCATTTGAAGACTATGACACTCGTCCGTTGAAAGACCTGGGTGATGAAGGATTGTACTGATCCGCATCAGTGGAGGAGGAATTAGGAGATACTCTAGCCGAACTTACTCAGATCATGCTCAAGGAACATGATATCGAGACCGCTGTATGGGGTCTCACACCCTGGGGAGAAGGACCTTTTGGAGCCACGGCTGGCCTTTGGGAACCGATATTCAATGCGATGCAGGGCCGCCGGAAACGGAAGAGCAACCACACCGATGCTGTGATTGCCGAGGCCGCGATTTTGAACGGCTGCATCCTGTTGACAGGTGACCAGGACCTGCTGGTAGTGGTGCCGCTGTTTGGTGGTCAGGTGATGAATCCCCTGGTTGCTAAGCAGCCTGTGCCTTAATAAAAAGCTTATCTTGCAAAGGGTTGAAAATGGACGAAGATGGTATCAAGGCTGAATTTGAAGAGGAACTCCGTACCGAATCGCATATTCTGGTTCGCTTGAAAACCAAGTACATCCGGTATCGAGCCATTGCTGATGAACTGGACCAGTATAGGGATGAAAATGGTCTCGTAGAGATCGCTTATCCCGAACTCTTCGAGGATACAAAAGCAGCCTATGAGAAAATGATTATCGACTTGGCTTCCTATTGCACCGGCTGGGCACCCGCCAAGCCTGATCACAAAGGAATGCGACCAAAGGGCTTTCTGGAAAAAGCACATGAAAGTCGTGATCTCTTTAAAATGAAGTCATTGGAGGATGTAAATGATGCGACGATCTTGATGGTCAACAAGAACATGTCGCTCAAGGCACTGCAGGAAGCTGAAAGGCATATCCAGGACGGTCGGAAGCACGCTGTCATTAGATCGCTTCGGAATTCGTTCGCGGCTCTTTTTTCTGGCTGGGATGAATTGGCAGGCGTTTCGGAAGAGAACACCGTTGCTCTGCAAAAAGTGTTCAGGGACGAGGTGAAACTTTTGAAGACCATCCGAAACGATCATTTGGCGCACCGGTATGAGAACGAAAATTTGGAGCGACGTGCAACTACTCCGCGTGCTGAGTTTCGTATCGTGGACGGCACATTTGAAAAAATCGAAGCCATTCTGGGATATTTTTGGTTCATAGTATTCGATGGTAGCTACCGGTTCCCTAAGTATCGGCGCTCCGAACCTGGCTGCCGAATCCGTGATCTGGTTGATCTAATGCGGTTTGGCACCGTTCACCGAGTGCTTGAAGGAACTGGTGTCGCTGAAATTCTGGCTGAAAAAGATCCCGACAAGCCATTCTATGAACACTATCGCCGAGAATACGGTCGTAGGGTTCGAGAAATGATGGAGCAGAAGAGGAATCGCGGAAAAGGAGGAGCCTCTCAAATAGCGGATGAACGTGGCTCTGAAGGGATTGAAATATCATGGGGCGAGATGGAACATGGCATCAGATGGTCACTGCCTCAGCTCGGAGAACGTCAAGAAAAGCAGAAAGAACAGTAGTTAGACCATATTCACTGGTCGGCGAGCAATCCCGCAACTCTTCCGAGTAGAACTCGCTGATCAGCTTAGTCGGAAAGAACTCGGTGCTGGGCAAATTCGTGATCGACCCCTTTATCGCTTTGTGGTTGCCCCAGGATAACAGTTCAGATCAAAGATCCAGAAGAACCCGCAACTCCTTGCTCATCAGTTCCTTCAGAAGCTCGATGCTGAAGAACTTCACACTCGGTAGCTGAGTGATGTAGTTAAACTCCATTCCGCTGTAACTGGGTGCCACCATCTCAATAATATCCAAATACTCCTGAAAAATTTCCTGGAGCAGGTCCTCGTTATATGTGTCTTCGATAATGACTTTCAATGTGTCTACGACCTCAAAGTCATGGTCCCCGTGAACTAAACGCTCAAGGTAGTCCTCAAAACTCTTCGCTCTTTGTTTCATCATCCGGGTCTCAGCAGGTGTTGATGGGCCGCTGCGATGTAACCAGAACGCAGCATAGGCCTTAAGTAGCTCCTTCCAACGAACTGAAAGCTCATTGATGCAGGCAAGATCGGATTTGGTTTTGCACGATAAATTTCCAATAGCAGGCATGGTTTTGATCCTCTCATGTGGGAATTTTTTAAATTCATTTCTTCCAATCAATCTTTGGGAGGCAGGCTGAAGATACGGTGGTTGGCTTTGGGATTGTAATGGTTGCATTTGGCAAGGTAGAGCGAACCCGGGTGGATTCGCTCATGTGGATCATTTACATCCCTTCATGCGCCGTATTTCAGGCCAGACCCCTTGCAAATCTGTCAAAGATGCTGTTGCTGAACTTTTGCTCAGCAATGTAAATCTGTTCCATCAAGTCCTGGTTCCCTGGGGCTAAGCGCAGCCAGCTTCGACAGGGTGGAACTGCCAAGGGACATGTATTCACCGCTCTCGGCTTCCTTCAGTTGCTTCGTCAACAGGCGGAACTGGTATTCCTCACGGTTGAAGACTTTCCCATCAGATCACCAGCATTAGACCGCACCACCGGCATCAGACCGCACCAGATCAACATGCCTGAAAAGCTAGTAGGATTGTTTAGCGATCACTGTGTTTAAGCTGGACTTACTTGTCTAAGTCCAAACCGAATGACATAGATCATTTTGCATAGCGGTGCGTTTGGTGGCCTAGTGATGATCACCAAGCGACTGACGTTCAGGGTATAAGTGTTGACCGGGTGCACACCACCAGAGTGAATTGCGAATGGGTTGGGTTATATCAGAATGCCGCGCTGCAGTAGTTTGCTGCGGAACATTTTCGGAGACAAAAGGAACACGCAGGACACTACGGAGCAAGGAATCCGAATGTGGATGGTTAATTCTTCAACTACTTAAGTTTCTAACTTTACTTAATTTTCTGACAATTCGCGGATTGTGCCAGGACCATGAGGTCGCAGGTTCGAATCCTGTCGCCCCGACCAGCAATATCCAGTGGGAAAATACAGAGAAAAGCCAGAGTTAAGGGAATCCTGCTCTGGTTTTTTTGCGTCTGGACGGAACAAAAAGGGGCTCTTCCCGATTCAGTGTGGGTGTCACCCTCAAGCCCTTCATGCGCACAGATTCAAAAGCCTTAGTCTATAGTTTTTGAACTCTTTGAACCCGTAAGCCCTTCTCTGGCAAAGCTTTGCCTTTCGATTTAAATACCGTTATGGAGCATAATGTAGGCCAGATGGTAATATCCTGACCCTAGGGAATGCGGTCGTTTGAAAAGTTATTGTGCGGGACGTGAATCACAATGGAGGATCGCTGAACCTCAAGGTTTGAGGCAAAAACGGCAAGGTTAAGTGTTCCCTTGTGCCGAACGCTGTAAAATAGAATGGCCTCGTAGCCAGCATCAAACGCTTTTCTTCCAAGGATCTGCGTCGGACATGGAATTCCTGTCCACGCAGTCCATTCAATCCCAATTTCATATTTTGATATTTTTGCGCGCTTATGTATATCTGATGAGGTCAAGTCGAGAACATTGTGAAGTTTTACGGTAGCCCAGAAGCGGAAATGAGGCTCCACAATGTCAAATCCTGTTTCCCGTCTTTCAGGAAAAACAGCATGCTCGTTGATGCAAAATAAAGCGGTGAGTCCAGGCTCTTGTCGCTCCAAAATCTCCCAACACCTGGGCCGCTTCCCTGTGGAGTTTTCTGGAATTTTAGATACGCACCTCGGCAGAACGCCCCAGCTTTAACGATTCCAAAATTTGTTGTAAGATTGCTAAATTTTTTGGAGCAATGCGTACTGATCGTTATTTTAACGTCATTCAGTTCCTGCATGAGTTTTGCTTTTTTGCGACAAACGTGCTGCGAGATTCAACTCGCTCAGAAGCTCTTTATATCTTGTGATGGACATTAGCCTCTGAATACCTCTCTATTGTCGGCATCGAGATAGGATTGCAGAAACTTCATGACATCCTCCTCTCGGCGCATGTAGATCATTTCTATGGGGGTGAGCCCATGGAAAGCAACGTTTCCTTCGTTCAGCCAGGCGACGATTTTTTCAAAATCACCTCTGAATATTTTCACAAAATAGGGCACAAGCTGTGTTGGAGGCCTTAGCGCTTGGCTTGCTTCCGCTGTTATTTTGTCATCACGCAGGACTTGATAATTGATCTTGTATACTCTGGCTATTTCTTTACGCTTGAATCCCACCTCGAAGAACTTCGAAATGATAGGCCTGTTGCTCTTCATGAAAAAAGATTGATCAACAGCTTGATGTGACATTGCAACCTCTCACATAACCCAAAACAGAATAACCTGACCAGCCCTCAAACAGCTTTATCAGCTTCTTCTACCAATACTTTACCATGAAAATACCACTTTTGTACCAATTATGCGCCATGATCATAATGCACAGATAATTCTGACGATTTTCCGATCACTGGCTAGGCGCAACAGTGCAAGAACTTTTATCCCTAATGCAATTGATTCGAATATTAGTCGCTGAGACTCATGCTTTGACCTATCAACCCGCCGCTTTCAAAGCATTCGGTGTTTTAAGCAGTCGATAGAGCTGCGACTCCCCATCAATACCCTTCAACTTATAACCGCCGGCACTTTGCCACTGATTTTCACCATCAAGGTAATCCCGCACCACCTGCGTGATAAAAATCGCGCCCGGCTCGGCTGCACTTTCCACGCGTGACGCAATATTCACAGTCGGCCCGATGACAGTATAGTCAGAGCGCCGCTCATTCCCAAACATACCGACAAGGGCCGGCCCATGGTGGATCCCGACACGCATCTGGAACAGGGGCAAACCCTGCGCCTGCCAGGTCTTTTGCAAATCCTCGATCGCTTCCTGCATGGCCAACGCACAGGCACAAGCGCGGCGGACTTGTTCCGCCGATTCCAGAGGCTCGGGCGCACCGAAGATCAGCATCACACCATCACCAATGAATTTATCCACAGTCCCGCCATGCGCGAACGCGATGTCGCTCATGCGGCTGAGGTAGACGTTCAGGATCTCTGAGATTTTCCGCGGCCCAAGAACACTGGAGTTGCGGGTGAATTCACAGAGATCGGCGAAAAGAATGGTCACAGGCAAAAGGCTGCTGCCCGAACCAAAGGCCACCTCACCCTCACAGATACGTTTCAAAACCTGAGCCGGGAAGAAGCGCTGCAGAACATGCTCCCGCATATGCCGATTCAGTTCCTTGATCTTCTTCTCACTCTCTTTCAACCGAATCAGGTTATGAACCGTATTCACCAGCTCTGCAATATCAAAGGGCTTGGAAAGAAATGCAATCGCCCCCAGCTGCATCGCCTCGATACGGCTCAGCTCATCCCCTTTTGCAGTCAATAAAATTGTCGGCGTGGACTGCAATTCAGCATCAGCCTGCAACTCTTTTAGAAGCTCCGGTCCGTTCAGATGAGGCATCATCCAATCACTGATAATCAAATCCGGACGATAATTCCGAGCCATTTCCAAAGCCCGCCGCCCATCTTCCGCTTCAATAACCCCATAATCCAGCGAAAGCAGCGACTCAGCAATCAGATGCCGCATATCCGGAAGATCATCAACCACAAGAATTCTGGCCTGGCCTTCACGCAGCTGCGCTTCCGCCCGAATCAAACCCTCACGGCCCTGGGATTTACTCCCAGCCAGCAACCAATCCTTATAATTCGCGCTTGAAGATTCGCTTGAATTACTCTGACTCTGCGCCTTGACTCGTCCTTCCAAAAGGGGCTGCAGCTCCTCTTTCCGAACAGGCTTATAAAGCACATGATCTATACTTCCCGAGTTGATCACCTTCTGCCGCAGCTCAGGACTCTGATCCGCAGTAATCAAAATACGCGTAGTCTCGGGTTGCAGAACCTTCGCCTCGGCCAGCAGCTTCGACCCCGGATCACTCCCAATATTCTCATCACTCAAAATACAGGCAAAACGATAGGTCTTCAAAAGCTCAATGGCCTCGGGATAAGATGCAGCCACACAGATATCCTCAAGCCCGCCCAATTTCTCCAAACAGGCAATCGTCTGCTGCAAACAAACCGAATCATCATCCACCACCAGAAACTTCACAAAATCCGCATGATCCAAAAGTCTGAACTTCACCAAAAGGTCATGCAGATAGCCAAGATCCTCAGCAAGGAAAGGAAAGCTGATCATACGATCAATGGACCGCGGATTAAAGGTCCGCGGTGTTTCATAGGGAACACCCTCAGGCTGAATCAGAATACGTTTGCTCTCAGGCAAAAGCCGCACAGTCTCATCCAGGATCTCAAACGCGCGACCTTGAGGAAGGGCCACATCCAAACAGACAATCTGTATATCCCAGTTCTGAAGGAGCCCCTGCGCCTCATCCAGGCTGGCCGCGGCACGCATCGTAAAAGGCGAAGCTTCAAAATGAGCCATAAACGCCTTTTGCATGACGGCATTCTGCGTAACCAGAAGACAATCAATATGCGGACGATCCGCTTTCATCAGAGGCAGAGTCACCCAGAACTGAGATCCTTTCCCGACCTCACTCGACACCCCCACCGATCCCTTCATGCGTTCAGCAATTTCCTTGGTCAAGGCCAGACCAAGCCCCGTCCCTTCCACCTTGCGTCCGCCGACCTGCTCGACCTGCGAAAAAACCTGGAAAAGACGCTGAATCTGCTGCTCGGGAATGCCAGGGCCGGTATCACTGACAGTCACGCGAACCTCGGGCCCCATCATACTGAGCTTCAGAGTGATGGTGCCGCCCGGAGGCGTATATTTCAAAGCATTGGAAAGGTAATTGAATACGATCTTCTCAAGCCCATCAATCTCTCCGAGCACGCGAATCACACTTTCAGGGCTCAAGTCCGTATGATCCAGGTGAAAACGAACCTGATTCTGCCGGGCTGGTGTTTCGAAGTACTCAGAAATCTGCTGCGTAAAGCGACGCAGGTCGATCGGCTGAAGCTTCAGCTCACCATGACCTGCCGCCAGCTTTTGAAAATCAAGGAGCTGGTTCACCAGCCGCAGAAGACGATTGGCATTGCGCTGCAGCACCTGCAGGGATTCCAGGTCGCCGACCTCGCGTCGCGCCTGCTGAATCGAACCGAGGATAAGAGTCAGTGGCGTTCTGAGTTCATGCGAAATATTCTGAAAGAAGCGCGTCTTCTGAACATCCGTGTCTTTCAATTTCTCATTGGCCTCTTCCAGCTGCTCTTTCTGAAGCTTCAAAACATGACTCATGCTGATCAGCTGCTCATGCTGCTGATCCAGCTCGACCTTTTGCTTATAGATCTGCTCATGAGCCAGCCTTGTGCTTTCATAGGCATCAAACTGATTTTTGGCAAAGGTATAGGTCAAGACGCAGACAAGACTCAAGGAAAGGCTATAGGTCAAAAGCCGAAAGAGACCAAACGACAGAGCCTGGGTCTCAAAGAACGCATTCACAGGACCCACAGGCCAATTCAGCTGAATCATGTAATTGATGACACAGGCCACAAGCGTGATGCAGGCGAAGATAATCCCGCGGCGCTGACCCATCAAAAGAAAGTTACAGATCACCAGCGCAAACAGCCAGGTGTAAATCGGCGAGGAAATGCCGCCCGTGAAATGGCAGATAGCCAGAAGAGTCAGCAAGGCTCCAATATGAACGACATGGGTGGCAGCCGCGGTGTTTGTGGAATGCCGCAGAATCGCAAGGCCGATCAGAGTGGATCCCAAACCCAATCCACCGCAGAGAGCGGCGTTGATTGTGGTGTCCAGGATCAGATAGGTGATCACATAGCACGACCAGGCCAGAGCATAAAGAGTCTGAAACAGACTACGATTGACCGCTTTCAGCCACTCTCGTTCTTCCGGAAAGCGCTCACGATTCACCCTCAGAATCTTATGGACCAACGCAATCATCTGCTTCACGGTCAACCCGCCTTTGGCATGGTTTCGGTCGTAGGAAATCTCAGAGTAAAGCAGGTTTTTCCATCACGACTGGTGACATTCAAAACCGCGGCATTGCGCAGAATCAGCTTCTGCGCCATGTAAAGGCCCAGACCGTTGCCTTTTTCACCCTTCGTGGAAAAACGCCGTTCAAAGATGCGTGCCAGGACATCCGGGCTGATGCCCCCGGCGTTGTCCTCGACAGTCAAAAGAAGGGCCCCTTCCGCCGCCGATTGACGAATGCTCAGCACCCGATCCTGAACCGGGACCTTGGAGCTTTCAAAGGCTTCCAGCGCATTTTTAATCAGGTTTAAAAGCACCTGATTGATTTCCGATTTATTCACGACCACCGTGCTTTCGGGCTGAACCTTCAGGTCGATCGTCACCCCTAAAGCCCGGCTCTTCTTACGCAAAAGGGTCAGGCTGCTGTCCACAAGTTCCGTGACAGCCACCGGGGCTTTCAGCTCGTGAGTCCGGGCGTGATCCAGGACGGATTGCGTGATCTCCGCTGTTCTTTGCGCCGACTTCCACATGTAGACGAAGGTTTCAAACGTGCCCATCAGCGATTGAACAGTCTGCTGATGATCCGCCGGGAGCACGGCAAACTTTTGATTGAGCCCTTCGGCCTCCTGCCTTGTTAAACCGAGCGACAGGAGCCCCATTATGAATTTTTTCTGGCCCGATGGCAGGTTCTTATCGCGCATCACCGTATTAAGGTCCTGGGCATTGGACGCAAAGAGTTCCTGGGTGGCAAAGGCTTTCTTTTCCAAAATCTTCCAGGCCTCGCTCATGCTGCAGGCCGCGAAAAGGTGACCAAAGCGCTGCTTTTCCTGATCACAGTCAAAACTCGCGGCATGCTGCGCATTCCGCAGCTCATGGCTCAGGTCATAGACGAGCTCACCAATGGTGGCCATCTTTTCACTCAGGATCATGCGCTGCTCCAGGTTTTGACGCGACTGCGTGACGTCCTTGAGCGCGACGAGAACCTTATCAAGCTTTCTGTCTTCACTCTGAATGGGATCCCATTTCACTTCCACGATGCGCTGCTGGTCCACGCGAATTTCATCGGGCAGTTGCTGCAGGGCCTCGACCGGCGCTTCGCCCTGAAAAACCTGATTCAAAGTCTCCTGAATCTTATTCTTCTGGCTCGGCGTGAGATCCGCCCGTTCAAAAACCTGATCCCATTTCAGCCTGGCTGCGACCGATGGCAGCCCCATAATCTGAGGCAGCTGGGCCGAGACTTCGCTCTGCGTCAGACCCTCTTTATTCAGCGTGAAAATTCCCTGCGAAATATTTTGCATGATGGCGCGCAGATCACGATTGCGCGCATCGAGGCGCTTCAGATAGCGCAAAAGTTCAAGATGCTGCGCAGCCTGATGACCCAGGATCTGCAGGGCGCGGATCTGAAAGGCGGTCAGTTTCCTGGGCTTCATATCGACAACGCAAAGGGTACCGAGGTTGCGGGAAGCTTCCGTGCTCAGAGGAAATCCTGCATAGAAGCGTACCTGGTAAGGGCCGGTGACCAGCGGATTGTCAAAGAAACGCGGATCCTGATGGGTATCCGGCACGATCATAAGGTCATCTTCCAGGATCGCATGGGCGCAGAAGGATATCTCCCGCGGCGTCTCGATCACATCCAGACCTTTGCGCGACTTAAAAAACTGCCGCTGGTCATCAATCAAAGTCACCAGGGATACAGGCGTCTCGCAGAGTTCGGAGGCCAGTTCGGTAAGCTCGTCCAGCGAGCGATCCTGAGTGGCATCGAGTATGTTCAATTCATGGAGGGACTCAAGACGCTCTTGTTCATTTTGAGGTTTGGGGGCGCTCTGCATAGTGAGTCCTTTCCTGGGGTTGCATCCTCAACCATCTTCGGCTCAGAATGCGCGGACTCAATAGTTTTTTTGCAAAAAACTCCAATTTTTTCAGGGAGGTAATAAACCCTATCGGAGTTCCGCAACAATCCCCGCAATCTCAGTGCTCGCTCTTTTCGATCCCATCATTACATTGTGCCCAGCTTAATGTGTATAGCACCTCTTACGGAGACCCTATGAAAAATGCTTTGGTTCTCGGTTTGATCCTGACATTCGCCTCCCCATCCCTGGCCGAAACCGTATCCGTTGGACCCCAGGAACGTCCTGCAATGCTGAAACTTCCCAAACAGTATGATGGCAAGAAAAAACTGCCTTTGATCCTTATGCTTCATGGCCGGGCTAACCAGCCTGAAACTGCGGACACACTGCTCGGTCTGAGTCGTTCCCAAAACGCTAATGGCTATCTTCTTTTGATGCCCAAAGGCACGACGCGTCCGTCCGATGGTCAAACCTTCTGGAATGCCACACCGGAATGCTGTGATACGGACAGCACCGGCGTTGATGATTCCCAGTATCTTCAGGACCTCGTGCGCGAGACCATTGCCAAATACAATGTCGATGAGAATCGCGTGTATATCTACGGTCATTCCAATGGTGGTTTCATGGCCTATCGCCTCGCGTGCGATACCAACGGCCTTTTCAAAGGCGTCGTTTCCTTGGCTGGATCCACTTTTGGCGACGCGGAACTGTGCAAAACGGAAACGCCCATCACTATACTTCAGGTTCATGGCAGCGATGACAGCATTGTTCCTTTTGAAACCGAGGGAACCGGCAAGGCCTATCCCGGCGCCTTCGGAACCCTGGATTTCTGGGCCAAGCGCAACGGCTGCCAGACTCTCGTGGAAAAATCCAAGAGTCAGGATCTGCTCCTGATTAAGTGGGAACTCTTGCCGGATGAAAACGGCAAGCTGAAGCCTTCAGGAAGTCTGTCGGATTTTCTGACCCCTGGCCTTGCGAACGAAACCGACACCTTCACTTATAATGATTGTGAAGGCGGTACGCGCACTGCCCTCTGGCGCATCCGTGGCGCCGATCACGCTCCGATCATGATTGGTCGTGATTATGTGGGCAAGACCCTGCGCTTTATCGAAGGCAAATAATAGAATTTAGCAGGGCCTCCCTCGGGAGGCCTTTTTTTTTCTCTAAGTTCGTTTGGAAATCCGCACCTTCACTCCTGGATTCAGAACCAGTGTGATCCGCGCATTCAATTGATAGGGCTGGTCCAAAACAGGCTCCATATTGAATCGCTGCAGGAGCGTCGACAGGATGATCTGCCCTTCCATTTTCGCAAAATGCGATCCCACGCAGGAACGCTGCCCGCCACCAAAGGGAAAGTATGCGAAGGGGTGCTGGCGTTTTGCATTCTCAGGATCGAAGCGCTCAGGAATAAAGTCCTCCGGCTGATCCCAGTAGCGAGGATTCCGATGCGTCAGGAACTGAAAGAGCATCAGATTGCTCTTCGCCGGAAAGACAATCCCCTTGTATTCCAAAGGCTCATCCAGCTCCCGGGGTATGACCCAGGTCGCCGGGAACAGCCGCAGCACTTCGGAGAAGACCATATTCGTATAGTTGAGATTGCGAAGATCCTCCAGCTTCATCATTCCACTCGAAAGCTTCCCATATTCCGCACGCATCTTGTCCAGAACATGAGGATGCTTTGAAATCAGATCAAAGGCCATGGACAGGGAAAAAGCTGTCGTGTCATGACCCGCCAGCATCAGCGTGATGACTTCATCGCGCAGCTGCCGCTCGCTCATCGACTCGCCTGTTTCCTCGTCCTTGGTGCTCATATAGATGGAAAGAAGGTCCTGGTATTTATCCGGGTTGGCTCGATGCTCGCGAATGACCTGGTACACCACCTCATCCATCTGCTCAAGGGCTTTTTTCGCCCGCCGATTCTTGCGCGTGGGCACAGAGAGCGGCAGCGGATAGATCGAGTAGAAAAGATAGTTGGCGTATTCCTGCATCTCATGCAAAGACGATTTGATGACGCCCGCTTTCTGGGAAAGATCGAGCGAGAAAAGGGCCCGCACGATGATCGTATAGGTCAGCTTCATCATCTCGCTTGAGATGTCGATGACCGTATCGGTCTTCATCCGCTGTTCCCACTCATCCGCCATGCGATTCGTTTCCTCCTGCATCATCTGCACAAAGGAATGCACCACCTTCGGAAGAAAGGCCGGGTTGGAAAGACGACGCTGCTTTTTCCAAAGCTCGCCCTTGCTGGTGATCAGGCCATTGCCGAGCAGAAGTTTCAAACGGTCGTAGACCCAGGATTTGGAGTTGGTCTTTTCCGTTCCCATCAGAACCCGACCGATCAGGTCCGCATCGGTCACCTGGTAGGTGGCGCGCAAGGGAAAAGGCACACGCACGATGTCGCCATAGGTTTCCATCAGACGCCGCGAATAGTTAAGGGCGTCCCGTGACATATGATAGCCCCAGCTGAAGGGAGTCAGGCTCGCGGCTTTCGGAATCGCAGTGAGACTGTCAGCTTTCACCAATGGAGTCAGGGCAGAGTCTTTATTCATAGTCCGCTCCGGCAAAGGTCATTCGATAGGATTTTGGCATCTCCTTTCCTGTTGCAACCCTTCTGCCAGACGGCATGCAAGCTAACCCTGCTTTCTTACTGGAAGCGTATGAGAAGCTGTGACCAGGGCATTGACAGTGTATGGGGAACTCTGCCAGGGCATTCTGGAAATATTACCCACAGTCAGGAAACAAGCGACAGTTCTGCACTTCAGATAGCCGCAGAGACCTGATGAACTGTTGAGCTGCCGGTTTTTGTGGACTATACATAGCCAACCGAAAAACAGGGAACCCCTCGTGGAACATTCAGCTTTCCGTCTGGCCACTTATTTTATGCAGGGCCTGAGAGCGGGACAGGATAATCTGAAAGACCAGAGCTGCCGTCTTCAGCTCCAGGCCTTCAATGTCTCCCTTTACATCGCCCTTGTTCTTGCGCTTTTCGCCGTCCTGGGTGTGAGCCTTACAGGCCAGTGGGACGTCCTCATGCAGCTGCCGCTTCCCGCTCTTGCTCTTTACAGCATGACCCTCTACCTTGCGCGCCGGCATTGTTTTCTGACCGCCCGCGTTGTGTACCTGCTGGTTTCCCACTTTACTCTGTGCTACGGGGTCATCCTTTATGGCAAAGAGACCAATCTTTCGCTCTTTTGCCTGCATCTCGCTCTCTTTCCCTTCCTGCTGTTCCGCACCCAGGAATGGCGATGGATTATAGTCAGCTCGATTTCCGCTTTCGTGGTGTTCGAAGTTGTGGAACTCAATCTCCTTCCCCCGGGCACGCTGCAGCTGAAGCCGAGCACGACATCCATTCTGCGCTTTATCTTCACGCTCGGCTCTTTCATCGGCTTCATACTCCCTGCGGTGCTGCTGCTCTGCCAATCCAAAAGTCATTATCGCCGCAAGTTGAAACGCAATCGACTGGTATCCCTCGATGCGAAACTTGCAGTGATCGCCAGTCTGGGAGCGGGGGCCGCGCATCAGATCCAAAGCCCTTTGGCTACGATTCATTTGACTCTTGAGCATCTGGAGAGCCTTGCCACTCCTCAGGAGCAGGCGACCATTGGGATTCGAATAGGAAAAGCCTATGCCGCGATCCATCGCATTCATAGTATTCTGCAGAAACTTTTGGTTTCAACCCAGCGCGGGCCGAACCTGCCCGAGCCTCTGTATGTGACGACGATCGCCCAGCTTATCATGCAGCGCTGCAAGCACTATCTGCATCATCACGGTATTCAGCTTGACGTGAAGATGGATCTTACTCATGAGGCCGTCATTCGTTGTCATCGGCAGCATGTGATGGATGCCGTGGATAGTCTGATCCATAACGCTTTGGAAGCCATGGTGGGTCACAAGGCGCCGACAGTGTCGCTGACGCTCAGCAGCCAGGATGAATTTTTTCAGGTGGAAGTTGCCGATATAGGGCCGGGCGTTTCCGAGGATATGATTCGTTCGCTGTTCACGCCGTTTTTTACGACGAAGGCGGTCGGGGCAGGGTTGGGGCTCAGTCTTTACAACGCGCGCTGCATCGCACGGCAGTATGGGGGCGATCTGACCTGTAAGAGTGGTCCCGGCGGCCGTTTCTGTCTCTCACTTCCACTTCAGAAGCTTTCGTGAGAACCAGGGCCGCCGCTTGAAAAAGGACAGTGGCCTGCGCCGCCATCCGACACCTTACAACGCGCGCTCGATCAATTTCTGCAGATTCTGCGGAGGCTGAGCGCCGACCACGGACTCGCTGACTTTGCCATTTTTAAACATGACGAGATAAGGAATCGAACGCACACCGAAACGCGCGGAAACTTCGGGATTATCATCGACGTTGATTTTGGCCACAGTGACCTTCCCTTGGTATTGCTCGGCCAGTTTTTCAAGACTGGGGCCGATCGAAATACAGGGACCGCACCAAGGAGCCCAGAAATCCACCAGGACAGGCTGGTCGGACTGGAGCACTAAGGATTCGAAATCGGCATCGGTAACTTGCTTGGTGAAAGTGGCCATAATTATTACCTTTTGTAATCTTTGAAAGAGGCCCACGTGGCCCTGAATGTCTTATAACAAGATAAGGCTCACCCCGAAACTGTCAAGGGACAAGGGCCGAAGTTTCATCTAAGCCATGGATCAGTCAACGAATTTTGGGTCGAGCGCATCGCGCAGCGCATCCCCAACGATATTCAGTGCATAAAGGATCAGGAACATGGCCACCGTAACGCCAAAGAGTGGCCACCAGATGCGATTCACCAGCTCACCCGCAGCATCTGATACCATGGTGCCCCAGCTGGCGCCGTCCTGTATACCCACGCCCAAAAATGTGAGGATCACCTCAAACTTAATGGCGGTCAGCGTGGTCAGGGATGCGCTGATAATCGCAAGATGAAAGACGTTGGGCAGAATGTGACGGAAGATCAGCCGAAAATCACTGGCACCCAGAAGGCGCGACGCCAGGACGTATTCCATATTTTTATGCTTCATCACTTCGCCCCGGATCAAACGACAAAGTCCAACCCAGGTCACCGCAGCCATCGCTACACAGATGGAAAGAAGACCCTTGCCCAGCACATAGGCGATGCCGACGAGCAGCAGAATACTGGGGATGGACGACAGCACCGTATAGACCCACATCACCAGCGTATCGACCTTGCCTCCGAAATAGCCGGCGATGGATCCGAAGAAAATGCCCACGGGAACGGAAATCACTGTGGTCAGAAAACCGATGGTGATGGCTGTTTTGGTCCCGATCAGAATCTTATAAAGCACCGAGCGACCAAAAAGATCAGTTCCCATAAGCTTGGCAAATTCGAGGGACGGCGGTTCATTGGCCGCACCCACGCGTTCCTGGAAATCCGGCAAAAGTCCGGCATATCCCGCCAGGGCAATCAGTATGTAAAGCACGATCACGCCGAGGCAGATCATGGTGAACTTGCGTTGGGAAAAACGCTTCCATGCGCGCCGGCCTGGGCTTTCCCCTTCCTGAATCAAAGTCTTCATAGAGCCTTCTTCCCTGTCTTAGCCATCCAGCTGAACGCGCGGATCAACGTAGGCGTAAAGGATATCAATGAGCATGTTGCAGAGCGTAAAGCTGATGGCCAGAAGCACCGTCAGCCCCTTGATGATGGGAAAATCCCCGTTATTCACGCCCGAAATCAAGATGTCGCCGGTGCCGGGGATCGAGAAGAAACGTTCGATCAGAAAGGCGCCGAGGAGCAGGTTGGGAATCTCGATCACGGTATAGGTCAGGATCGGGATCAAGGCGTTCCGCATGATATGCACAAACATAACGCGCGCTGGCGAGCAGCCTTTCGCAAAGGCGGTCCGCACGTAATCGGCTTTGGTTTCGTCCAAAAACACGGTCCGAAAAAGGCGAATCTGCGGCCCGGAATAGACGATCATGAAAATGATCCAGGGCAGGATCAGATAAGGAATCGCATTCAGGCCCGGTTCAAAGCCGTTGATGGGAAACCAGCCGAGTTCATAGGCCAGGAAATACTGAAAGAACATGATGTAGACCATGTACGAGATGCTCATACCGGCCACGAAGACGAAGGTGCTGTAACGATCGATCCAGGACCCTCGATAGAACGCGATCAAAACCGCGATCGCGAGGTTCATCAGGATCCCCGCGAAAAAAGGCGGGAGCGTCAGCATCAGGGATGCGTAGGCACCCTCGGCGAACATCTCGCTCAGCTGCTCGCCTGAGTTGAAGGACTCGCCATAATCAAAGGTCACAATCTGCTTCAGAAAGATCAGATACTGGGTGCCGAGCGGTTTATCGAGATCCCACTTGGCCCGCAGTTCGTCGATGGCTTCCTGCGTCGCATGATTGCCGAGCTTCATTCGCACCGGGTCCTCGCCGACCTTGGTGAAGAGGACGAGGACGATGAAGGCCACGCCCAGAATGATGGGAATGGTCTGCAAAACCCGGCGAATGATGTAATTGATCATGACGTTCCCCCGATTATCGAGCCAGGTCCACGTACTTGTATGGATACTCTTCCAAAAGGTTCCGCTTGAAGTTACGGACATTCGGCTGCAGAACGCCCATCACGTAGTGATTGCTGATGAGGATCATCGGCACTTCCTCTTTCAGGATCGCATCCATCTCGGCGAAGAGCTTATAGCGCTCGGGTCCATTCATCATATGCCGGGCCTTTTCATAGGCGGCATCAAACTGCGCGTTTTCGAAGTTGCTGGTATTGGGGCCCGGGGCTTTGTTTTTGCTATAGAATAGGGAATAGAAGTTTTCCGCGTCCGGATAATCCGCGTTCCAGCCGGCATCGGCGATTTGATAGTTGCCCTCGTCGGTTTTCTTCAGGAAGTTGGAAAAGGACTGAAAATTGCCTTCCAATTTAATATTCGCCTTGGCGAGTTCATTGCGCATGAACTCATACTGCTGCCGCTGATCCTTGATGGCGGAACGGTATTCGACCGTCAGGGCGGGAAGGCCCTTGCCATCGGGATAGCCGGCCTCAGCCAGTTTTTTCTTGGCCATTTCGATATTCTGCGTGTACCAGGTCGAGCCGGTTTCGCGCGTGCTGCCGGCGATTTCATTCGGGACGATGGATTCGGAGCGGTTGCCGCGGCCGTTCATCATGAGTTCAATGAAACCATCCGCGCTCATCGCATAGGCAATCGCCTGGCGGAGCGCCTTGTTTTTACCGACCACAGGATCCTTCATGCCAAAGCGCATGAAGTTGGTGGCGAGGCTCGGCACATAATAGAGCGCATATTTCTCATACTCGGGCTTTAATTTGAATTTTTTGGTTCCGTCCGTTGTGGGAACGCGATCGACCATGGCGATGTAATCGTCACGGCCAATGGCCACCCAGGCCACTTCACCCTTTTTGAACTTCAGCATGGCGGGCTGGGTTTCCTCGATCAAAGGCAGGTGGATCTCGTCCACGAAGGGCAGCTTTTTGCCTGCAGCCTCCAAAAGCCCCGCTTCCTTATCCCCAGGGGCGCCTTCGGTCGGATAGGTGCCGTGATAGTTCGGATTTTTGGCCAGAACAGTCGTGCCGCGACGCGAGTAACTTTTCAGATAGAAAGCGCCGGTTCCGACCGGATTCTTATCAAAGTCATCACCGTATTTGGCAACGGCTTCCTTGGGTACGACCGAGGTGCCTTCAAAGGCCAGGGGATAAAAGTTGAGCGGGCTGTCCCGGGTGAAGGTGATCGTGAAACGATAGTTGTCCAGTTTCTTAAGGCCCGAGATTTCATGCTTCGCATAATCAAATCCCTGCGGCTGCTTTTTCGAAAGCTCGCGGAATTCATCCATGCCGACAACGAGGCCTTGGATCAGGGTGTAGCTCAGGCGGTTGGCATTGGCGTCCGCGAAGCGCTTCAGTGAGAAGATCACATCATCCGCCGTCATTTCCCGGCCGTTGCCTTCGGGGAAAACGGCGTGATCGTGAAACTTCACGCCCTGCTTCAGCGTGAAAAGATAGGTCACGCCATCGGCTTGTTTTTCCGGCATTTTTGTCAAAAGGAGGGGCGCGAGTTCATACGGGCGCTTGAGGTAATTGTATTCCAAAAGCGTATCGAAGAGACTGCGAATATGCTGACGCGAAGCCTCATCGAAAGATTTCACAGGGTCCAGGCTTTTCTCTTCCGAGCGCCGGTAGTGATAGAAAATCTTCAAAGGAGCCTCGGCAGAGCCCGTGCTGCTGACCTTGGATTCCTCGACTTTCTTTTTCGTGCAGCCAGGCTGGACAGCGAAACTGCCGAGGAGGCACAGAAAAGCAAGCCAGCGATTTTGAAATTTCATGAGTGAATGGCCTCCATGTTCAATTCCTGCGCGCGGTGACAGGCGACGCGGTGTTGATTGTCATTTCCAAGGGGAAGCAAAGCCGGCAGCTGCTCCTTGCAGATTGCGATGGTATAGGGGCAGCGCGTGTGAAACGGACAGCCCGAAGGGGGACGACTCGGGCTGGGAACATCCCCTTCCAGGACAGCTGGTTTCATCGTGCGACGGGGATCCGGTTTCGGAGCCGACGCCATCAGCGCCCGGGTATAAGGATGCGCGGGATTTTTATACATCGTGGCGGAATCGGCGACCTCCATCAGACGACCGAGGTACATCACCGCCACGCGATCGGAAATATACCGCACGACGTTCAGATCGTGAGAGATGAAAATATAGGTCAGCTTGAGCTGTTTTTGCAGATCCATGAGAAGATTGATGATCTGGGCCTGGATCGAAACATCCAGGGCCGAGACCGCTTCATCACAGACGATCAGGCTCGGGCGCAGGGCCAGAGCCCGAGCAATGCCGATTCTCTGTCTTTGACCGCCGCTGAATTCGTGCGGAAACTTATTCATATCGGTCGCGCGCAGGCCCACGAGCTGCATCAGCTCTTCCACCTGCTTTCTGCGATCGGCGGCGTTGCCAAGGCCATGCAGGAGGAAGGGCTCTTCCAAAATATCAAAGATGGGTTTGCGGGGATTCAGCGAGGCGTAGGGGTCCTGGAACACCATCTGGATTTCCTTGCGAAAATCCTTCAGACCCTTGTCTTTCAAATGCGCGATGTTCTGGCCGCGGAAAAAGATATCACCCGAGGTCGGCTCGTAGATGCGGACCAGGGCGCGTCCCAGCGTGGACTTGCCGCAGCCGGATTCACCGACGATGCCGAAGGTCTCGCCTTCCTCAAGCTGAAACGAGACATCATTCACGGCATAGACCGAACCTACCTGACGCTTGAAAAGTCCGCCCCGGATCGGAAAATGCATATTCAGGTTTTTCACGTCGAGCAGGCTGGTCATGAAATATTATTGTCCTTCCAGATGACAGGCCACGCTATGATCCCCAGGCAGCTGGGTCAGCTCGGGGTTCTGGGCAAAGCAGCGTTCAAACGCAAAAGGACAGCGCGTATTGAAACGGCAGCCCTGGGGAAGATTCCGAAGACTCGGAACCGTGCCTTCGATGGTGAACAGTTTTTGCTTTTTGGTGACCGTGGCCGACGGGATCGACTGCAGGAGGCCTTTGGTATAAGGATGCCGCGGATTTTCGAAAATGCTGAAGACATCGCCGTACTCGACCGCTTTCCCCGCATACATCACGACCACATGATCGGCCATCTCCGCGACGATGCCCAGATCGTGGGTGATGAAAATGATCGAAGTCCGCTTTTCCTGCTGCAGCTCTTTCATGAGACGCAGAATTTGCGCCTGAATGGTGACATCCAGGGCCGTGGTGGGCTCGTCCGCAATCAAAAGGCTGGGTTCGCAGGCCAGGGCCATCGCGATCATCACCCTTTGCCGCATGCCACCGGAAAGCTGAAACGGATAATCGTGGAGCCTTTGCTCGGGATCGGGAATGTGCACGAGCTTCAGCATGCGCAGAGCTTCATGCAGCGATTCACGACGCGACATGCCACGGTGAATGCGAACCACCTCGGCGATCTGTTCGCCGATTGTATACACCGGATTCAGGGCGGTCATCGGCTCCTGAAAAATCATGGAAATGCGATCACCACGAATGGCCCGCATTTTTTCCTTCGAAATCTTCGTGAGATCCTGGCCTTCGAAAAGAATTTCGCCGCTTTCGACGAAGCCATTGGCTTCCTGCACCAGCCCCATGATGGTCATGGCGGTCACTGATTTTCCACAGCCGGATTCGCCGACCACTGCCAGGGTTTTGCCTTTTTCAACGGCCAGGCTGATCCCATCAAGGGCGCGGACTGTCCCGGTTTCCGTCTGAAAAGAGGTGCGTAGATCCCGCACTCTCAGCAGGGCGTTTTTGGAATCCAACATCAACCTTCCCGATCATAAAACGTAGGTTGGAAATATAAAGTGACCTCCCTTCTAATCTATTTCGCCCGCACTTGCAATTGCGTTGCATGACGGTGTCACCTGCAGCCGAAGAGGCTCTTCAGCATGCTCAGGGCAGGCAGATTTTGGCTTTTGAATTGTCCAGACTAAGCGCAGGCGAGGAGCTGCTCGTGAACCCAACTCGTCACGAAGTGGTCCAGCCAACGATTGTCGCCCTGCGGCGTCTTTTCTTTGCTGATAAAGCCAAGATGGCCTCCGGATGCTTGCAAGGAAAGCAGGGTTTTGGTGCTATAGGGGGCGCGGATGACCGAAGGAGCGGGAATAATAGGATCAT
Source organism: Oligoflexus sp. (assembly GCF_035712445.1). Lineage (NCBI taxonomy): Bacteria > Pseudomonadati > Bdellovibrionota > Oligoflexia > Oligoflexales > Oligoflexaceae > Oligoflexus > Oligoflexus sp. The sequence continues at coordinate 48,570 of NZ_DASTAT010000017.1, forward strand.
CGGCGGCCGCGAGGATCAACGTCGGCAGCCTGATATTGCCGACCACATTCTTGGGCGAGCAGCTGTCGTAGTAATGCGTGCGATTCAGAAAACCGGCCAGTGGAGCAGTAATGACTTCATCGAAGTGACGCAAGGAAAGGCGGGACATCTTTTGGGCCACGAAGTCGGCGTCGACGACGCTGCGATCCAGGAGCTGTTTCAAAAGACTGCGCACATAGAAAAGATCCAGGTGCCTGTTGCCGATCTGGTCGATCGTGCGCGAACTCAATTCCAAATCGATCGGCGGACAGACGGCGAGCGCCGACTTTAATTGCGGCAGAGCACGAAGCTCATTCACACGCTGACCGAGAAGATTCAAAAGAATGGTGCCGGACAGGGAAAAACCCACGACCAAAAGCGGACTATCCGGCCAGCGTTGCGAGACGCTTTGCAGACCGGCCAGGACATCGGCAACGGAACCGGAGTGATAGATGCGCTGGGCCAGCTTCCCGTGCCGCCCTGCACCACGGTGGTTGTGGCGAATGACCCGCACGCCTCTTTTGGTAAGCTTGGTCGCGAGACGAACTTTGTACGAAGATTCGGAATCACCGCCCAGGCCATGCATCAGGTAAACGATCGGCGTTCGCGGGGAAGCGTCCGCGGGATGATTGATATCCAGTACGATGGCATCACCGTCCGACAAAGGAACAATCATCGACTCATCCGGCGGAAAGGGGCGCGAATCAGGCCAAAGCCAGCCGATCACAGTCTGCAGTTGCCCGCCGGGACAGAGTGGATGAGGCTGGAATGACGAAGGCATGGCTAAACTCCAGGAGAGATGGCCTCTTGTCGGCATAGGGAACTTACGAGTTAAGCCCGATCCAGGCAAGTCTTTGACTTACGAGGACTTTTTGGCGCTGAAAAATTTGCAAAACTCGACAGGACCTCGACTTTCTTCACTTTTTTACTTTGCATTTTGGCTCACCTATCGTTAGTTTGGGTCCGTAACTATTTATGGGGAAATCCCTTGAACGCTACTCCCATACTGACTGTCTATCTCGTCCTTCGCCTTGGGCAATATGGTATCGAAACTCTGCTGTCCTGGCTCAATCATCGCTATGCCCAGGACCCAAAGCGTCAGGCGGAAGCCGCCAAAGTCCTTGAAATCAGCCCTGAAGCGATGCGAAAATCCTCGGCCTATGCCCGGGACAAGTATCACTTCGCGCAGATCTCGGGCGCGGTGCAGCTCGCCATTACCCTTATTTTCCTGGCTGCCGGTGGCCTTGGATGGGTGGAGCAAACCATCAGCCCGCTGACCGGCGGCGCGGAAAGCCCGATACTGACTGGACTCGGATTCTTCGCGCTGCTCGGTGCCTTGGGTTATATTCTGAGCCTGCCCTTTGACCTTTATTTCACCTTCGTCATCGAACAAAAGCACGGTTTCAATCGCCAGACCCTGAAAGGCTTCATCAGCGATCAGGTGAAGACCATGCTGTTGACCGCCCTTCTGGGTGGACCTTTGCTCGCGGCGCTGCTCTTCGTCATGGGCCGCACCGGCAGCAACTGGTGGATTCCCGCCTGGCTTCTGCTCTTCGGCTTCAGTCTTCTGACCGCCTGGCTTTATCCCACGCTCCTCGCGCCCCTATTCAACAAGTTTCATCCCTTGGAAGAAGGGGCTCTGCGCGATGATATCTACACCCTCGCCCGCAAAATAGACTTCAACACCGACGGCATTTCCATCATGGATGCCTCGAAGCGCTCGGCGCACGGCAACGCTTATTTCACGGGCGTCTTTGGTAAAAAGAAAATCGTGCTCTTCGATACCCTTGTGAAAAGCATGAGCCCCGGTGAAGTCGTAGCGGTCCTCGCTCACGAACTCGGGCATTTCAAACTGCATCACGTGCGCTGGTCGCTGATTCGCAGCTTTTTCATCACCGGCCTCATGTTTTACGGACTCAGCCTCTGCCTGCCGCTGCTCAGCTTCTATCAGGCCTTCGGTTTGCCGGCTGTTTCCGACTACGGCGCGCTCGTGGTATTTTCACTCTGGTTTGGCCCCATCAATTTCATCCTGCAACCGCTTTTAAGCCAGATCTCGCGTCGCAACGAGTTCCAGGCCGACGCCTTCGCCCTGCAGAATATCGAAGACAAGCGCAAGCTGGGCGACGCCCTCTTGAAGCTTCGTGAAAACAGTCATTTAATGCCGATCAGTCACCCCTGGTATTCAGGGGTTTATCATTCGCATCCGCCCCTACTCGAGCGATTGGATGCTATGGGATATCTTCGATAACGAACTGACTCTGAAAGGTGCAGCTTATGCAGAACTTGACTCCACGCCAGCTCAAAGCTTTCGAGTTTATAAAATCGCACACCGAACGCGTGGGCTATGCGCCGACGCTTCGTGAACTCTGTGACTTCATGGGCTATAAAGCTGTTGGCTCCGCTCAGGACGTGATCGCCTCGCTCCGGAAAAAAGGTTTCATCACCACACCGATGAAGCAAGCCGCGCGCTCCCTGACTCTTTCCGACAAAGGAAAGGCCTTTTACGGTGTGAAGCTCGCCGCTCCCGGCGACATGGGCGATTCCTTTCTGGTGCCCTGCCTTGGCAAGGTTCCCGCTGGCGTCCCCATCGAAGCGATCGAGGATCACTCGGGATATATCCGCGTTTCGAGCAGTCTTCTGCCGCGCTCCGTCTCGCAGGACAATCTTTTTGCTCTGCAGGCCAAGGGCCTGAGTATGCTGCATGCCGGGATCCTGGATGGCGACTGGCTCGTGATTCAGCAGCAGCAGGATGCTCCGCACGGAACCATCGTCGTCGCGCAGGTCGGTGACAACGCCACTGTGAAAAGGCTCTGCCTGGATTCACGTCGCGGCTGGTACCTGAAACCGGAAAATCCTGATTTTCAGGAAATCTATGCCGACGATGAACCCTTCGCCGTTCTCGGCCGGGTCGTTGCGCTGCAGCGCACCATGTTTGACCTGAACTGATGATGACAGAAATTCCCAGCATTATGACATAAGTTATCGTCAACCTTCCGTGTTGGCGATAACTCGACATACTTCTCCCCTACTCTGTTTACATATTCTTTCTCAGCGGCTAGGATACGCGCGCAACCTCGAGTCAAGGCTGGCACGTCGACTATGCTGCAGCAGATCCGGAAATTTGAAATCGAAGCTCAAAGGCGCCAGATCAGAAAGATCATGTGGTCGCAGCTGGTATCCGATAGCTTCTACGCGCTGATTTTCATCGCCGGGCAGCGCTATTTCGAGTTCCTGCTGCTTTTGGCTTTTCAGGTTCCCATTCATTTCATGCTGCGGCGGCTGTCGGTTCAGGTTGATTCCCGGCTCAAATGCATCGTGATTCTTTTGCAGCACCTGACCTTTTTCGTCTTTGCCGCCATACTGGGGGAAAAAGCCCTTGTGCAGCTGCTATCCTTGAGCGCGTTTTTAAGCCAGATCATTCACCTGCGACCCAAGCGCTGGATGGAATGGGCAGCTGTGCTGCTCGCTCCTATCCTTTGGAATATTTTGGAATGGCGGGATTATGATATTTTCCAGCTGCCAAGGACACATCCTGAATGGATGATCACGGCCATTCGCCTTGGAATACTGAATAGCTCCTTTATCTTCCTTTACCTGATCTTTGACTTTCTTCGCCTGAGGCATCGGGAGCTGGAAAACGAGATGGTGGCTTCGGGAATGAATCTGCAGCAGGCCAAGGCCACGATCGAAAGGCAGCAGTCAGCCCTGGTGCAAAATTCCAAGATGCAGGCGCTCGGGGAAATGGCCGGTGGGATCGCGCATGAAATCAATAATCCTCTGTCCATTATTGTGGCCCAGCTTTACGCCCTGAAGGCACGGCTCATCAAGGGCATGCTCTCGGCCCAGGAACTCCAGGAATCCCTGCATAACCTGCAGCAGAGTTCCGGCCGCATCTCGCATATCGTGCAGAGCCTTCTGCAGATTTCCGGAGACGGAGCGCGCGACCCCTTTCAGAACGTCAGCGTGCTCGCCCTGCTCGATCATACTGAAGCCCTCTGTCGCCAGAAATTTCAGCATTACGGGATTGAGCTGACCGTCGCCAAGCATATTCCTGAGACCCTTATGATTCCCTGTCATCAGTCGCAGATCGCCCAGGTGCTTTTGAACCTTCTTTCCAACGCTTTTGATGCGGTGGCCGAGGCTCAGGAACGTTGGGTCCGCGTCTGGACCGTGCATGATAGCGAAAGGGTGGTCTTTATCGTGACCGATAGTGGTCAGGGCGTGCTGCCACAGCAGAAGGAGAGGCTCTTTCAACCTTTCTCCTCCACCAAGCCGATCGGCAAGGGCATGGGTCTTGGCCTCAGCATTTCCAAAGGCATCGTGGAGCAGCATCACGGCAACATCTGGCTCGATACCTCGGCACGCTACACGACCTTCAAGATGGAACTGCCCCTGGTTTCAGGTCCAGCACCCGGGATTTGAGCAGAGGCAGGCGATCATGAATCTGGCGCAGGACCAGATTCACCTCAATGGGTTTGGCCAGATGCATATCACAGCCAACCTCCAGCGATCGACTGCGATCCTCTTTCATGTTGGCCGCAGAAAAGGCGAAGATGAAACCCTTGTAGCCTAGCCCGCGAATTTTTTCCGTGGCCTGGAAGCCGTCCATCTCGGGCATCTGCAGATCCATGAAGATGAAATCATAGGGCTCCGCCACGACTTTATCCACGGCTTGAACTCCATTTTCAGCAATCGCGACGTCACCGCCGTAGCCGCGAATCAAATGACTGAGGAGCGCGTGATTGTCAGGCGCATCGTCAACCACCAGAAAGCGGATGCCGCGCAGCGGCCGCGAGGCTCGATCAAACGGCAGCACCTGCCGCGGGGCAGCCGCTTTTCGCTCCTTCGGGATCTGATGCAAGACCGGCAATCTATGCTGGATGGCGAAGCGAAAGCAGGATCCCTGATTCACCTGGCTGCTCACGAGCTGCAAGGATCCACCGAGTCCCTCGGCGAGCTTGCGGGACAGCAAAAGCCCGAGGCCCGTCCCTCCATAGACACGGGTCCTGGCGATATCGCCTTGGGAAAAGGGCTGAAAGAGGGAGGCCTGCGCTTCGGGACTGATGCCTCGGCCCGTGTCGGTGATGGTGAAAATGAGAGTGGGTTCTGCGGCCTTTTTCTCACTGCTGATCTTCAGTTCGACGAGGCCGGAGCTGGTGAACTTCACAGCATTGCCCACCAGATTGATAAGGACCTGTTCCAGGCGGATCTCATCTGTTTCAATGAGGTCCGGTATCGGGCCTTCCTTGACCACATGAAATTTCACGCCGTTCGCTTCAGCGCGCGGGGAAAAAAGACTGCGAACATTGTCGATGATCTTGTTGAGAGAGCAGACGCCGCAGGTGAATTCCAGGCGCCCGGCCTCGACCTTCGAAAGATCAAGAATGTCATTGATGATCTGCAAAAGCAGCCTTGAATTGCGGCGAATGGTCTCGGCATACTGAAGCCCCTGGGGCTTGTCATCCAGCTGCTCCATGATCAATTCCATAAAGCCGACGATGGCATTCAGCGGCGTGCGGATTTCGTGGCTCATATTGGCCAGAAAGAGACTTTTCGCCTGGCTGGCGGCTTCGGCGGCCTTCTTGGCTTCCTGCAAAGCCAGCTCGGTTTTCTTGCGACTCGAAATATCGCGAATGATAATGGAAAGGCCGAAGGGGAAATCAGCGGATATCCCGCCGACCGAAACCGCGACGTTGAAGGTCTGACCGTTGGCGGCCAGGGCCATGCATTCGATATCACGGATCTCGATCTCTTTCTCGGCGTTCAATCCCACCAGGATCTTCTGCAGATTGCCTTTGAATCCTGGCAGTATTTTCTCGATGGTGAAGTCGATGACCTCGGGGCGCGGTATTTGAAAAAGACGCAGGAGCGCAGGATTGCAGTACTGGATGATCCCATACTGATCTATGCTCACGATGGCGTCCGAGGCGGCTTCGGCAATGGTGCGATGAATGGCGATGTTGGTGCGGAGTTCAAGTTCGGTCCGCATGCGCTGGCTGCAGTCTTTCATCATGATCACGCGGCTCAGTCCGTGAAGCTGGAAGTGATGCTCCATCCAGATCTCGACATGCAGAATGCGGCCGACGCCATTCCGAATTCGGAAGACCCTGTTGTATTTGACCTTATCCGATGGGATCAGGGCATGCGGCTTCAGAAATTGTTCAAAGCGTTCCCCGTCCTTGGCATCCGCGAAGAATCCGAGATAATCACGACCGATTAGCTCGTGCTGTTCCATCTGGAACAGATCGAGGGCCGACTGGTTGCAGGATTCGATGGAAAAGTCTTCGGAACACATGAGCACCGCATCGGTGTTCATATCCAAAAGGCAGCGGATGAAATCGGATTGAATGACGAGCTGGGTTTTCAGCTCAGAAAACCAAGGGCTTTCCGCCAGAGCTGTGGCTCCAGTCCGGCTGCTTACAGGACTCAGTGCCTCGTCGATGACGTATTCATCCGCCCTGAGCTGCGTGCTGATCAGACGATGAAGCTCGGGGAGGCGATCCGAACTGACCTTGATGCACAAGTCGGTATATTGGCTAGTCATGGCATGGCCCACATTGCTGGTGCGTCTTCGATCGGTGTCGACTGGACGCAGTCTTGGTTATGTGTGTGCGTGCTTATCCGCAGATTACACGATCTCATCCATGTACCAAATACCTTTTAGCTTTTCGGGACGGGGACTGCGACCTGGACAGCCGTGCAAAGGATTGATCTTCGTTTTTTCCACAGTTTTTGCTATAGCTTCCAAAGTTTCCATCAGGAGGACATATTCTGAAGTCTATGGAACCTTCTGCTGTTGATATGGATCGACTCGCCAGCGAATGTGAGAAGGAAGAACTTCGCCATACGGGCTTTATTCAGGGCCATGGAGTCTTCTTCGCCCTGGATCGGCAGGGTTTTTGCCTCGCTGTAAGCGAAAACGTCGCGCAGATAGGCGTTCCTGTGGAGACGCTGCTGCGGCGTGACTTCTTTTCTTTTTTCAAAGAACTTCTTCCCTTTCGTGAACATCTGCAGTCCTTGATCCCGGAACTGCCACGCAAACTGGGAGATTTTCGTTTGGGGCAGAGGGTGTGGAGCGTGGTCGCGACCCCGTCGGCCGAGATTATTTTTTTGGAACTTGAACCCGCGCCCGCGCAGGATGCTTCCGGTCCGACGAAAAAGAACCTGGCACCATGCCTTTATGTTCCCCATGAGTTTGCGGAAGCTTCTGATGCTTATAAGGCCCTGGTTCGGGATATTCAGAAAATGATCGGCTATGATCATGTGATGCTGTATCAGTTCCAATTCGATGGCAGCGGGGAAGTGATTGCCGAACAAAGACTGTCTGATGCCCCGGCATACCTGGGCCACCGATTCCCGGCTTCCGACATTCCCCAGATCGCCCGCAACCTTTATATGAAGACTTTTTTTCGCCAGGTCGTGAGTATTCATGATCGGCCTGTGGCGATTCGGACGGCCGATGGCCAGAATCTGGACCTGACCCATAGTTATCTGCGCAGCGTGTCACCTGTTCATATCGAATACCTGCGGAACATGAAGGTGGCGTCATCCTTCTCGGTGCCCATCATCCTGAACAAGCAGCTTTGGGGCCTTGTGACGACCCATGCCTATGCACCGCGAGCGGTTCCCTTCGATGTGCGCATCCAGGTCGCTGAAACAGTGCGCAACTTCTGCGTCACGCTGCGAACCATGAAAATCCTCGAAGAAAATCGCTGGCACCTGCGTCTGGACCAAAGGCTCCTCGGCCTTGCCGATGATCTGATTTGGCGGGACAGGACGGTGAATCTTTCGGAGGAGGGCGTGGCGAGCATCTGCGATATTCTGGGCCTTTGCGGCTTCGTGCTGATCAGCGGCGACGAGGTCAGCGCCTTCGGCTACTGTCCCGACACCGACCTGATTCACCGCATGATGGATACGTTCTGCTACGATCGAACCCGGCCCTTATTCGCCACCGAAAATGTTCGCAAGCGCTTTCGCTACTATCACGAATGGCCCGATGACATCGGGGGGCTGATCATCGTCCAGAATAGTTTCTCGGTCGGGGAAAAAAGATGGCAGTATGTGTTCTTCGGCTTTCGCCATGAAATGCTGCAGACCATCACCTGGGCCGGCGATCCCATGAAGAATCTGTCCGACGATCCCACTGCCCCAAGGCTTCAGCCTCGCCAATCCTTTGCCACCTGGATCGAGGAAAGACGCGGCTGCTCCTCGTATTGGACGCACACCGATAAACTGGTCGCGCGGCGCCTTGTGAACTTCATTTTCCGCTCCAAAGGCGACATCCAAAGGCCGCGCATCACCTGACGGCTCAGGGCCCGTGCCCATTGTGGAAGGGATTGGCATCCATGTTGAAGGCTGAAATCACATAGCCATAGTCCATGGGCTGCCCTGCCGCCTCGTGACCTTCGGAACAGTACACAATCCGCATGATGTATTTGCTCTGGTCGGTCGCGATCTGAATGATCTTGGTCATCTTCGAAATCATGACCTCTTTCAGAGTGCGAATGACGAGGTCATGTTCCGCGATAAAAGTGATGTCCGTGATAGGCCGACCCACGTCGTGGCGCATGACGTTGACGAGTTTGAGGATTTCAGAATTGTAGCGGCGGATCCGCAGTTCGCGATCCAGGAAGATCATGCCGATGCTCGATGTTTTGAGCAGAAATTCGATATCGCGATGCGCCTGCTGAAGCTCGTCGATCTTGGACTGGTATTCGGCGTTGACGGTATAGAGTTCTTCATTCACCGACTGCAACTCTTCATTGGCGCTCTGCAGCTCCTCGTTTGAAGACATCAGCTCTTCATTGGCGCTTTGCAGTTCCTCGTTGGTGGTCTCCAGCTCTTCGATCGTCGACTGCAAGGATTCCCTGAGGCCATCCAGCTGCTCTTCCAGATTGCTGATCTGAGCCTGCGAATACCGCCTTTCATCAAAGGATTCCTGAGGATCCAAGGAAGGGGCTGGTTGAGGTCCGCTATTCAGAATGCGAACCAGATAGACATGCGAGGCGCTCACCACTTCGGGGGTAAAGTCGATCAGTTCAATATCGAGGCTTCGGGTCGTATCGGGACCGTGGCAGACCACGTTCTCGAAAGTCACGTGCCGCTTTTGCGGCGAAATCTTATCCACAGCCGACCGGACAGCCAGGGCCAGATCCCGCGGCAAAAGCTTCAGGACATCATAGGTTCTTTGACCGCCCGGGACCTGCAGATAAGTGGAAGCCTCGCCGAAAACATGCAAAAGGTTATAGCCTGAATCAAAGAGCAGGCCGCTCTCCACGAAATGGCTCAGGATATTTTCATAGACTTTGGTAAGCCTCGAATCCTTTTGATAACTGACACGCGGCAGGCTGCGAGGAGCTGCCATGGATGCATCCGCATAGGGAGGCATGATGGCTTCCTCCTGAATGCGAAGCCGCAGCTCAGGTTTTTCCGTCACCTCAGGGTTATTGATCTTTTGAAATATTTTCGCGGCCCCATGCACGACGCGGAACTGACGATTGATTTCGCCCACGGTTTCACTTTTTCCCAGGAAAAGGTAGCCATCCGGCTTGGCTGCAAAATGAAAGACGGAGATGACCTTGCTCTGCAGAGTCGGTTTGAAATAGATCAAAAGATTGCGGCAGCTGATCAGATCGATGCGGCTGAAAGGAGGATCGCGGAAGACGTTGTGCACGGAAAAAACGATGCTGTTGCGGATCTGCGGCACAACCTCATAGCCTCCCTCACGCTGAATGAAGTATTTTTCAAAGTAACCGCGGTGCAGCATTTCAAGGTTGATCGTTTCCGGATAAAGCCCTTGACCTGCGATCTTGATGGCCTGAGCATCAATATCGGTGGCGAATATTTTGAAATCGTTGGTCTTGCCCTGGGCGATGATGGTCTCGCGCAGAAGAATGGCGAGGCTGTAAGCCTCTTCACCCGTCGAGCAGCCCGCCACCCAAACCCGGATCGGGTTATGCGCGGAGCGTTTCACGATCTCGCTGATCGCCAGGCGTTCGAGCAGTTCGAAGGATTCGGTGTTGCGGAAGAATTGCGTCACGCCGATCAGAAGATCAGAATGCAGACGGCGGATTTCGGTAGGATCCTGCGTGATGAAATCGCAGTATTCCTGAAGCGAGGTAAAGTTCAGGACCTTCACCCTGCGTTCAATGCGGCGGATGATTGTGGAGGAACGGTAGGAGCTGAAATCAATCCCCGAGACCAGCTGCAGCTGCGAGAGCAGAAGGCTGTAGCTCTGCTCATCCGTCTCAATGCTGTGGTCACCTCCGCCCCTCGTGATTTCTTGTATGTAACTTTGAACGTAGCTGGCCATTTCCTCGGGGGCCAGCACCTGATCGGCCAAACCCGAGCGAATAATACTTTTGGGCATGCCATCAAACTTGCAGGTTTCAGGAGCCTGAGCGATGACAAGGCCCCCGTTGCTTTTGATGAGCTTCGCCCCGCGGGTTCCATCACTGCCCGTGCCCGATAGGATGACGCCAATGGCCGCGGATCCACGTTCCTCGGCCAGCGTTTCAAAGAAATGGTCGATCGGCAGCCTCGGACTATGGTTGCCCTCCATATCGGTGGCCAGGATGCGATTTTTTTGAATCTGCAGGTATTTCTTGGGCGGTATGAGGTAAATCGAGGCGGGCTCGATCACGGCCTCATGTTCCACCCGAACGATCTTCATTCGGGTATGTCGCGACAGAAGCTCGTCCATAAGGCTTTTAAAGTCAGGTGAAAGGTGCTGAATCACGACAAAGCAGAGATCGCCGGGATGATCGAAGTGGTCAAAGAAGCTCTGCAGGGCCTCAAGCCCGCCGGCTGAGGCGCCAATTCCAACGACAACAGGTTGATCGGTATCCTGGTTCATGTCATTCATGAGCGTCCTCCTGGGGCTTGGGAAGCTCAGAAATCACACGATCCCAGGCAAAAATCAAGAAACTTAAAAATTCCAGGCCAGGCGTGAATAGTATAGCCCGCCTTTGAAGCCAAATGGCGTCGTCTCCCAGGAGTACTTGAAACTGCCGCCGGCATAAGTGCGAACGGGATGGTCGTCGTTCATCGCTTCGGGATAAATGTTGAAGACGTTCTGAGCGCCGACATCCAGGCGAATGCCATTGGCAAAACCATAGCCGGAATGCACATCGGTGATCCACTTGCCGTCATAACTCTGCTTATAGCCGCCAAAGCCGGCACCGGAAACCTCGCCGTAATAATTCAGCTGCGTACCTGCATTCCAGCGGGCCTGGTTGTATTCGGCGGCCAGCTGCACGCGATTGCGCGGCTGCCCTTCTTCCGTCAGGACGATCTGACCTTCCCCAAAGATAAGGGCCGGGTCGATGCCTTCCGGCGCTCTTACATCCAGAACTTCGGTCTGATTGCGGTAATATCCAAAACGCGTGCTGAGGCTTTGCCCCGGATTCAAAGGAATCAGATAATCAACCAGCACATCGATGCCGCGGGTGTCGGTATCAATGGCATTTGTGAAGAATTGAGCGGCATCCACATTCAAAGGTTCGAGCACGGCGCGGATCGGACAGTTGCTGTTATCCGCAGCGCAGCCGGCCTTCGGCTCGGCATTCAGAAATTCAGACAGCACGATGCGGTCCTGCACCCGAATGCGATAGGCATCGGCCGAGACCGTCATGCGCGGCAGGGGTTTACTGAAGACTCCTATGGACTGGTTGATGGATGTTTCATTTTTAAGGTCGCGAAGGCCAATGGCTTCAAAAGCTGGACTGCCCTGGCGAGCGGTTTGAGTCTCGGTGAGTATGGAGCCGGCAAAGGTCGTGCTGCGCGAACTGTAATTGGCCTGCTGCAGCGACGGCACGCGGAAGCCTGTGGAAACTGTGCCACGGAAGGCCAGCTGGGGATTCACATCATAGCGCATCGACAGCTGTCCTGTGGTGGATGAACCGACCGCCTCATAGTCTTCATAACGTGCGGCCACTGCCGTCAGGAAATCCTTGGCAAAGCGGGATTCCAGATCTATGAATGCAGCCCGCGAATAACGCGTCGCGTCCACTTCATTGCTGGGCTGAAAGCCGGGAAATCCCTGCATGCCGGCGGGCGCGAGCTGTCCTGTCGGTCCCAGGAGTTTGAGCGAATAATCATTGCCGGGGCCATAGGTCCAGGATGCTGGGTCACCGGCTATAATCTGATAGCGTTCCTGCCGGTAAACAAGGCCGGTGGTCAAGTCGAGCTGCAGGTTTTCGCGGCTGATCAGCTTCTGCCGCAGATCAAGGTTTGTGGCGGCATCGGCGTATTTAAGAGTGCCGTCATCCGTTTCCCGAGGCGAGGCATCACCCAGCGAGATGTTCATGGAATTTTTGGAACGGAAATTAAAACTGTTTTCACCATAGCCGTAGCTTATGTCGAGATCGCCGTCGCCGATTTCTCGCTTGATGCCGCCGACGAGCGAACGGTCTTCGATGCGGGTGACCAGGAGCGGCAGTGTTCCGTTGGGATAGAATTTGGGGTTATTGCGATCGCTGTCCGGCTCACGGAAAAATCCGCCGGATTCGCTTTCTCTTTGAGCAGCGCCTCCGAAGGCATAAAGAACCGTGCGATCATTCAAACGGAATTCGCTATTGAGAAAAGCGGCGCCGTCCAGAGCCTCGGATTCACCAATGCGCATGGTTTTACGACCAAAACGCTGGTCGGTCTGCGCGCGATTGGTTTCGCCGCGCTTTTGAATTTCCCCGCTGACCTGCACAAAGCTTTCCGTTCCAATCAGAGAACGCGCGGTGATGCCGGTTTTCGCCGTATCGCCGTCACCTGCATAGTTACGGGCGCCATAAACATGGACCTGGTTGCTGGTCGAGCCATCCTTCAAAACGATATTGATGACGCCTGCGATCGCATCGGAACCATACTGAGCGGAAGCCCCCTGCCGCAGCACTTCAACCCGTTTGATCGCGGACACGGGAATCGCATTGATATCGGTTCCGGCTGAGCCGCGACCGACGGTCTGCTGCACGTTCAGAAGAGCCTGGCTGTGCTGCCTTTTGCCATTGACCAGAATCAGCACCTGATCGGGGCCCATGCCTTTCAAGGTCGCTGGTCTTACCGAATCGGTTCCATCCGAGACGGTGGTGGCCGAGAAGTTGAAGCTCGGGGATAGGGCTTGCAGGAGTTTGCCGGTTTCCGCGATGCCGGTTTTTTCGAGCTGCTCTTCGTCGTAGACTTCGATGGCGACAGCAGCCTCATCCGCGCTGCGACCGATCACGCGCGTGCCGACGACGGACATTTTTTCAAGCGGTTGATTCTGAGCCTGAGCCTCCCAGGCCAGGCCCGCAAGACCCAGAACTGCGAAATATTTATGCATGAGTGTCCACCAAAAAAAGGGTTGAACTATGGGATTAAATTAAAAAATCGTTTCCGGCTACACTGGGAAGAACATGCATGACGCTCGATCATGCTACAGGTGAGCTAACGAATCATGGGGCATGACGCTCGATGACGCTGCGGGTGAGTTGGAGGAGCGGAGCCTGGCAGCAGGACGATGCCAGGCCGTGAAGAACGTCAAGGCGAACGGGAAGCCTGGGCCAAAGCTTCGAGATTGCGGTAATCAATACGCGAGTAGCCGTTGGCCGCCGACTGGACGATCCAGACGAAATCCGGATGATCGTCGGTGATCCATTCGCCGCCTATAATGTTATAAGCGCCGTCAAGCTCGAGGACATAGGCCCAGTTTTTTCCAGTGTACACACGCTGAGGACCCAGGTACGTCGTCGGCGCGACGCCGGCAACCAAAGTCATTTTCGCTGTGACATTGACAAGATACTGCGTGCCAGGGGCAGCATGCTGATAGGAAGAATCCGATCTCAGCTCACGCAGCCTGCTGTACTGAATTTTATAGCTATGAATAGGGTAGTTCCACACCATTTCATCCCGTGCGATATCAATCACCAGCTTCTGATTGTTATCGCCCACATAACGATCCAAAGCCAGATGCAGGGTCGCCGGATTGATATCCCGGCATTCCGGTTCAATCACCCGCCCATTCGCATCCTTCGTCACCTGCGGCCGATTGCAGCGGCCACCGGCTGTCACATACTGCTTCGGGGCAAAGGTATAGTAATAGGCCATGAGCGCCTTGATATCTTCAGGATAGAAGTCGATGAGCTGGCCACTCGCGGACTGGCCGCGCACTATCTTGATGGGTTCATCCTCCATCGAAGCAGCCAGGGCCCAGCCATCGCAAATCCCAAACCACGTGGGAATGGTGTTGCCGAAATTCTTCGCGGTGGTCACCACCTTCTCCTGCTCGGCACGGGTTAAACCCATGGAAGCGTCATTCACCCAAAGGTCATACTTTTCTGCGGGTGAAAGCGTCAGCACCTGCTCAGGCCTGAGCTGCTGGTACTCGGCAAGGCTGGCAATCGGATAAAGATAGTCAGAATAGAATTCCGAATCATAACCGTTCTGCCATCTTTGGGCGATCCCGCCTTGATAGGTGGGCCAATAAAATCCGCTCCAGTATTTTTGGGGACTCGTAATCTGACCGGCGCTGCGCACTTCAGTATAGGGCTTGGTTCCCAGACCGATGCGCTGATACGCATTCTGCGCATCCGGCGCCTCCCGCAATTCACTTGTGGATTGGATGGGAGAGGTTTGACCACAGGACCAGAGACTCATGAGGAAGACGACTGAGGAAAAGGCGTGAAGAGATTTCATGTTCGGGCTCCTTCTCACACGAAACGTGTGATCATCCTCGAACGAACTTGCCTTTTTGTAAATCAAAAACTCAGGTGTTCTGAAGAATCCTGGAGAGGAAGAGCGGCATGCGGAATCCTTCGCAGGAGCGGCATGCGCGTTTCCATGCAGATGCGGAATATCAGCGGCGACGCGCGACAGTCTGAGTCATGCGAACTTGAAACGGTCGAGCTCCGTGCACTTCTTTAGTTTGTGTTTCCTCTTCCTCTTCAAGAGCGGAAGGTTTTTTCTGCTCATGACTGGCCTTCAAGCGATCGGCGAAACTTTGTACCGCCTGATCGTTGGAATCATTCACATCATTCTGAGCCACGAGGGTCAGGGTAACAAGCAGTGACATCAACATAGTATCCATCCTCCACTTCCGTTGTTCGCCTTCGATAGGTCTTTTATTTCAAGTATAGTGCCAGCCATAAGGCCCCATAATGACTGTAAACCGCAGTATCAGTTTTTCAGACAGAGACTAACTTTCAAAACACATCATTCATTGGGATGATGACGCTTTAATTAAGTGATTTCAATTGGTTATGGGATTAAAAAAATTCGGCGCCGTGGATGTGTCGGAACTTTTGATTCCCGGGCGTCTGCAATTCCCTGGGAAGTCCGAAGCTTAGGAAGCCTTCCGGCAATTGACCAGAAGAAGCGAGCGATCATCTTCCAGGCGGAAGTCCTTGCCGACTTCATCCAATACGTCCTGTAAGCCTTCGATCACGATCGGCATCTCGGGCATCTTGTCCACGCGCTGGATCAGACGCTTGAAAGCCCGGGAGCCTTCCATGTAACCGTCGGTGAAGGTGAAGAGCGTGGCATTCGGAGCCGGGCGCAGCTCTTCGCGCGCGATCAGGTTTTCCTCGGTCACGCCGAGTGCCGACGATCGCAGCGGAATATAACGGGCCTGCCCATTCTCCCGTAGAAACCAGCCTGGTGATCCGGCGTTATAGAGTTCCACATGTCCATCCCGATGCAAGGCTATGGCTGTGACGGAGCTGCTGATCTGCTTATCGAAAAGTTCCAGAAGTCGACGGTTCACCCGCTGAAGACTGTCCTGAATGGACATGCCGAGACCCTCGCATTCCCCAAGGATCCCCACGATCACAGCAACGGGGATGGCCGCGGAGGGACCTTTGCCGACCACATCACCCAGGAACAGGCGGCGTTCATCATCAGCGGCTTCCCAAAGATAAATCCAGTCCCCGCTCATTTCCTGCGCGGGCATATAGCTCATGGCGACGGTGAAGGTTCCAAAGCTCTGTTCCTTTTGCGGAGGCAGAAGGATTTCCTGCACCGCACGGCCGAGGTTCAGGCGTTCTGCAAACTGCACCTTGGCCTTTTCCTCTTCCAGGCGGCGGGCGCGTTCCTGCAGATACTGGTTTTCGACTTCCATCACGCGCCACTCGCTGCCGAGCCTATTGTAGATGTACTGGATGATCCCGCCCCCGAGCATTCCAATAAGGGGCAGAACCCAGGGCAGCAGTATGCTGTGATAGCTGAAGAGGTAGTTCACGAGCGTGAACCAGATGGCCGTCATCATGAAGAGAAAGGCCCAGTACTGCATGGGGCCTGTGTAACGGGCAATGGCCGTGCCCAGGATCGTTCCTAAAAAGATGAGCCAGGGTAAAGAACCCATGGGCGTGAGCCAGCGGTTTTCCAAAACCGAGTCCACCAGAGTCGAAACCAGAATCCCGTTCGGCAGATCACCAAAGGGCGCGCCTTCGATGAAGTTGGTGGCGCCGGTGAAGAAATCGAAGAGGATGAGGACGACGTCGCCTTCCTGGATCCACGATTCCGTGCGGCCTTCCCGCGCGCGTTTCAACGCATGCTGCAGACTCCGCATATGCTTGACACCATAGAAAAACGAAAGAGGCCGGTGGTTGACGAAAACGCTGCCGTTATCGCGCAAAGGCACCGGCTTGCCGTTGATTTCAAGGCTGCGTCCGACTTCGATGCTATCGGCCGCATAGAGCGCGAGGTGCGGCAGGAGATAATGCGTCTTATAAAGAACGAAGGGCAGGACGCTGCTGCCATTCGTGTTGATCCTGAGATGACCGACGCCCGTGAAGGCGCCCTCAAAGGCTTTCTCATAGGCATAAATAAAGCCCGACGTGTCCTTCATATCCTTGCCGTCGCGCAGATGCCGCAGGACGTCGTCCCATTCGGCGCCGGATTTGAGCCAGCGTGAGGGGCCGTACTTTTCCTCTTCAAGGTCCAGGGGCGAGCGGAGCTTGATCTCCGCCTGGTTGATCCAGGAGCCGGTATAGATCGGGGCTTCCTTGATCTGACGCAAACGCTCCAGGTCCTCGTCGTTGGTTTTTTCAGGCACCAGCGAGAAGACCTTATCAAGAATGATGGCCCTTGGTTTTTTCTGGGCAATGTTCCCGAGAAGGAGAGAAAGGTCATGCACGCTCAGCTCGGGTTTTTTCAGAAAGTCGATCGTGCCATCATCCAAAGCCAAAATCTTGAGACGCGGTGAAAGCTCAGGCGTCTTTCCCAGCATATGGCGCACACGGAAGAGAACAGGATCGGCGGCATAGGTTTGGATCGAATCATGGACCGCGCTCGGGCCGATGAGCTGCAGGATCAAAACCCAAAAAAGCCACGCGAGCACGAAGAGCCGCTGGGAGTTCTGGCCGTGCTGAGAGTTGCTGGTGCTTTTGGTCGGTTCCTGCAAACCGGGCCTCCAAAGTTCTGCCCTACGCATCGGCAAACCCGCGCCAGTCTTGATAATTGAGAATGGGAAATCGACAGACTGCCTTCGCCCCAGGCGATGAAATTTTCGGACGGAGTTGACGAAGCGTCCTGGATCTGTCTACCATGCTTTTGTATGGTAAGGGGTCTTCTGTGCAAAAGAATGAGAAAAAACCAATCGTTACAGTGCCTGCAAGTCAACTCTCCCAAGGGAAAGCGCGGGCGTTTCATCCGCCGCTTCCGAGTCGCGTGCCCCTCTTCGACAGCTTTTTAGGCGGTGGTCTGGGCTGGGGTGAGCTCAGTGAATGGGGACTTCCCTGGGGCAGTGGACTGCGTGATCTTATTCTGCCTTTTTTGGTCAGCGCTCAACAGGAGCAGCCTCCCGCCTGGATTCTATGGGTTTACGGACAAAAGGATATCTGTGTCAATCCTCTGGCCTGGCATGCCCGCGGGATCAGGCTCGAACAGCTGCGTTTCGCACTCAGCACCAAACCCCTTATCGAATTAAAACCACTCTTTCTTTCCGGTTTTTTTCGGGTCATCGTCCTGGACGGCATACCCCGCCTGATGGACGAGGACTATGCGTTCCTCGCAAGACAGGCGCGCCGTCTGCAGCAGCACATTCTCGTTCTGCATCCTTACACTTTGACAACAAGTCGCGGGAACGTATGGGCCAGGCTGCGCATCAACTGCTCGCGGGACTTTGCACAGCAGCATGTCGTCCTCACACTGCTCAAGGGACATCAACAGCGGCAGCTTCTGCTGCCCTTTCACAGTTTCATTTAAAAGGAGACAGCCATGCATAAGCCCAAGCTTCTGGCCTTTCCCGATTTCACACGGAATTTGCAAAGCTCGCAGCAGGATCGTTTTCTGGCCCTGGAATGGACGGCAGACCCGGCCGAGGCCAGGCAGCTGGCGCAGAGCTTAAGCCCGGAGGTGATGCACTGGGCGGAAGATGTATGGCTGATTGATCTGGCCAGCTGCCAGGCCTACTGGCAGTCGCAGGCGCAGACACGGCAGTTAAGTTTTCATCAACTGCTCCTGGAGCAGCTCGATCAGCTGTGTGGGGCGCAGCATTACAGGGCCGTGCTCAGCGATCATCCGTGGCAGGCGCTTTTGCTTTTACCCTGTCTTGCTCAGCAGAATTATTTTGGTCTCATGAATCGGCACAGCTCCATGGGCGAAAATCTTCTGCAAAGGCTCAGCTGGGATGATTGGTGGCAGGCCTGCGCCCGTTATGCCGAACACAGTCCGGGGGAAGGCGCGCGCCTGGAGCTTCAAAAACGTAAAAGGCCGATGCAGCTTGCCATGCGGCGCCTCGGCTGCAGCACGCCCCATCATCTGAAGAAGATGCCGCCCGAACAGATTCGGCGACGCTTCGGTGCCTTTCTGGGCGATCTTTGGGCTTTGACCTGGCAGCCACCCGCGCCTCTCCCCAATGAAGGGCCGGCTCCTTTTCTGTTTCCCTGGCGACGTGAACTTCATGAGAACGCAGCCTCTGTCAGGCGCACCCTCGATGCGCCGGCGCGTGATTGGGATGTGATCGAAACTTATTTGCGTGAGGATCTGAATCGCTTTCGGCTCTTAAGTTCTTTTAAGAATGGTGAGCGTATTCTGGCATTGGAGTGGAAGATTGTCCTCTACAACCTGCAAGAACTGCCCGTATCCATCCTTTTTCGCCATCCCCATAGCCTTCAGCATGATTACCCCCAGCAGAGGACAGCCCTGCTCCAAATCTCCTTTGCTCTGCAAAAAGCTTTGCAGGAGCAAAGGTTGAATCAACCTGATGACCTCTCTTTTTGGATCGTGTCCTGGGACCTGCGCATCACCCAAAAACTGCAGCCGCCTCCCCGTCAGCTCACTCTTTTCAATGAGGGTACGAGCAGCGCGTGGGAGGAACTCCTGAATCTGGAAAATCAATTGCCCGCTCCGCTCGAATCCTATGCTCTGCGTGATGATTGGGTACCCGAGGATTCCTTTGTGCAGAGCGGTCAGGACAGGATAGCGCCGCCCATGCTCGACAACAGCGGCAGTTTAAGAAGCCTTGGCCGCAGCCGGCCTCTTTATATGCAAAAGAAAGCCTATCCTCTTTCCCGCCCGGGTCAGAGCCTGCTTTGGAAATTCCGTGAACGCACGATGGAGAAATGGTGGACGCGCCCGGGCCAGACCGCAGTGCGCGATTACTATGAAGTTCTCTGCGATCAGCAGCTGCTCTGGGTCGCCCGGGAAGCGGCGGGACAGTTCGTGGTCCTTGGCGTCTATGGCTGACGCCCCGCTTCCCTGGTGGGAATGGACCTGCCATACCAATTTCAGTTTTCTGACCGGCGCCTCCCATCCCGAGGACTGCGTGCAGCGAGCCTATGATCTTGGTTATCGGGGTCTCGGCATCACTGACTATGATGGCGTTTATGGAATCGTGCGGGGCTATCGCCGGCAGCAGCAGCTTCCGGAAGGCAAACAGCTCCCGCTTTTCCATGGCTGCGAAATGCATCTGGCCGAAGACCACACAAGGCCGGTTGTGTATCGTGATACGGTGACGCTTCTGGCCCTGAATCGGTCGGGCTATCGGCAGATGAATGAGCTGATCAGCTTCGCGCATCGGGAGAGCAAGGACAGGGCGGTCCTGCCCTTGGATCATCTTTTGAATCGGGCCAGCCCGGATCTGATCTGTCTGCAGCCCATGCGGGGTTTGATTCGGCGGGACAATCGAGCGGTGGTCGAGACGCGTTATGAACGTCTGCGCGAGGCCTTTGGCCCCAACTTTTTTCTGCTGATCAGTCGGCATCTGAATCCCGCCGAGGATCATTGGATTCCTTTGACCCTTGAACTCGGCCGGCGTCTTGATATTCCCTATCTTTGCAGTCAGGATCCCTTCTTTCACGACGAAAAATCCAAAGAGGTCTGCGATATCCTCCAGGCCATCCGCCTCAATCAAACCGTGGATGATGTCATCCCGCATCTTTTCGTCAATCGCGAGCGCTGCCTGCAGCCGACGGCTCTGCTTTATCAGCGTTATCAGGGTCTGCCCGGTTTTCAGGAGGCCCAGAA
The DNA here is from genome assembly GCF_035712445.1 of Oligoflexus sp. Classification (NCBI taxonomy): domain Bacteria; kingdom Pseudomonadati; phylum Bdellovibrionota; class Oligoflexia; order Oligoflexales; family Oligoflexaceae; genus Oligoflexus; species Oligoflexus sp. Next base: position 69,021 of record NZ_DASTAT010000017.1, read on the forward strand.
GCGTGCGGCGGCCTTGGCGGAACGCTTTCATTTTAATCTTTGGGAGCTTTGCTATCAGTACCCGCAGGAGATGCTGCCGCCCGGACACACGGCCCAGAGCTATCTGGAGGATGTGACCTGGGACGCGGCGCGGCAGCGTTATCCGCAGGGTATTCCGGCGACTGTCGCCAGTACGATCGAAAAGGAACTGAATCTGAGCGCGCATCTCAATATCGCTGATTATTTCCTCACCGTCTGGCAGATCGTGAGCTGGGCGCGTTCGCAGAATATCCTCTGCCAGGGCCGAGGCTCGGCCGCGAATTCCGCGATCTGCTATGTCCTTAACATCACCTCGGTGAATCCCGAGCGCTTTGATCTTCTCTTCGAACGCTTTCTCTGCGCCGAGCGCGGGGAACCGCCGGACATCGATGTGGACTTTGAACATGAAAGGCGTGAGGAGGTGATCCAGCATATTTATGAACGCTACGGGCGTCACCGCGCAGCCATGGTTGCCAATGTCATTGCCTTTCGCAGCCGCAGTTCCCTCCGCACGGTCGGCAAGGCCCTCGGGATTCCCATGGCCATCATTGATGATGTGAATATCCTGCAGGAAAGGCGGCTCCAGCGTTTTGATAAAGGCCCCACCCTGGACGAGAATCCACCCTCGGGCTGGGGGGATCCGAATATAGAGGCGCAGATTCCCGTGGACCTTTGGTTTGATCTGGCTGGACGCATCAAGGGCTTTCCGCAGCATATGGGCATTCACTCCGGAGGCTTCATTCTGAATCATGAGGACATGACCGGCATTTCTCCGATTGAACCGGCGACCATGGAAGGCCGGACCGTCGTGCAGTGGTCGAAGGAGGATATCGAGGCGCTCAATATCTTTAAGATCGACGTGCTGGCGCTCGGCATGCTGACGGTGATTCGCAAGGCCTTTCATCTGATCAAGGAAACGCAGGGAAAAAGTTATACGATGTATGAAATACCGGCCGATGATCCCGCGACCTATCGCATGATTCAAAAGGCGGAAACAGTCGGCACCTTCCAGATCGAATCGCGGGCCCAGATGTCGATGCTTCCCCGTTTGAAGCCGCAGAATTTCTATGAAATCGCCGTACAGATCGGCATCATCCGTCCAGGCCCCATCGTCGGCGGTTTGATCAACTCCTATCTGAAGCGCAAGCAGGGAACCGAGCCCATCACCTATCCCGATCCGCGGCTCATTCCCATTCTGAAACGGACGCTCGGCATTCCCATTTTTCAGGAGCAGGTGATGCGCATCGCCATGCTGGTCGGCAATCTTTCCGCCTCGGAAGCCGATCAGCTGCGCAAGCACATCAGCAGCTGGACGCCGACTCAGGGTTTTGGTCCCCTGGTGCAAAAGCTGGAGGCGGGATTTCGGCAAAGCGGGCTGCAGGAAAAATTCATAGATCAGCTCCTCGGTCATCTGCATGGCTTCACCAACTATGGCTTTCCCGAATCGCATTCGATTTCCTTTGCCATGATCGCCTATGCGTCGAGCTATTTGAAATGCCATTATCCAGCCGCTTTTTATGTTTCCCTTTTGAATTCGCAGCCCGTTGGTTTTTATTCCATTCATGCCCTCGTCCAAACAGCAAGACGCGAGGGCCTTGGCCTGCGTCCCATTGATATCAATCGTTCGGATTGGGAGAGCACTCTGGAAGAAACGGCCCCCGGCGTCTGGGCCATTCGCCTCGGCTTTCATCTGGTCAACGGTATCAAGGAAGCCGGTGCACGAAGGCTGATGGAAAAGCGGCAGGCCAAGGGTCCCTGGACGCACCTCGGACCTTTCTTACAGGAGAATGTCGCGCATCGCACGGATCTGACCGCGCTGGCCGCGGCCGGGGCTCTGCAGGGTTTTGGCATCGAACGCGCGGCTGCCATCTGGCTGGCCGAAGCCGTGCCCTTCGCCCCCATTTTGGATCATGAGCTGCCTTATGCCTTTGAAGCCGAGGATGAGCAGCTGCGCCTGGAACGGGATTTTATCGGCTTTTCGACCACATTGGGTCAGCATCCGGCTCAGGTTCTGCGGGAACGTTACTGGGCTTATGAGGTGCCGGTGAAGAAAATGGAAACCGCCCAGCAGCTTTTGGAGCGGCGTGATGGAGCCACGGTTCATGCCTTTGGGCTGGTGCTCGTGCGCCAGGCGCCGATGACGGCCAAGGGTATGGAATTTTTTACGATGGAGGATGAAAGCGGCTTTATCAATCTCGTCTTCACGCCGCAGACGCTGAAACTTTATAAAAACATAGCGCATGCGCACGCATTTTTATGCGTCAAAGGCCGCCTGCAAAGACAGGGGGATGGGCACTCCATCCTCGTGCAGCAGGTCTTCCCGCGCCAGTTGAAGGATCCGAAGATTATTTCCCTGGTGGAGCGCACGGCCGAGGCCCAGGCGCCCCTTCCCGAGGAGACCTTCACAAGGCTGCCGCCGGCGCGGAATTTTCATTGAGGGGCTCAGAGCTTGCCTTTTTGAATCAGAATACGCTGCTCTTCCATGATTTTAGCCAAAGGAATACGGCCACCGGCATCGAGCTGCACGGCGATCTCGCGATCAAAGACTCGCAAAACCTGACCTTTGACAAAAACTGAACCGCGTTTATTCGGGAAGAAGATCGTGCCTTCCAGATAGTCTTTTTCCATGAAGAGCGCACCCTTCTTGAAGGCAAAGCGGAAGCCGCCCTCGGAAATATCGACCACAGGAAACTTGCCTTGATCGCACTGAAACACGGGCTGATCCGGTGCCCGGTAAAAAATTCGATAGTGTTCCCTTTGATTCTGGCCGCCTTCTGTCATGCGTCCAACCTCCCTGACTTCACATTCTAACAGAAAATTACGGGTCCTGCTTCTTCCGCGACGGCTTTATGCGGTTTTGTTTATCCTGAATGCGTGTTTTGGCATCAGGAGTAAACGGAATCTTGATCATGACCTGATCCACCTGATCCATGCGCAAAGCCGGCTGAAAGACGAGATAGTAGTAACCCTTCTCGCCCATGAGAGCCCGGAAAATACCGGATTCGGATGTCGCCGGAAAATCGAAATCATCAATCAGCATCGGCGCCGGAGCCCCTGATTGCCAGCGAATGAAAACCCGCTTGCCTTTGGGCTCCATGGACCGTGACGAGAACACGGCGCGCGGATAACCCGGTCCAGCCAAAAGCCCAATGCGGGATTTGTTCAGATGAAAGCGCCCTATATAAACCCGTCTTCCCGACAAAAGCTGACGGCAACCCGTAAGATCAGGTCCCGCGATCTCGACCAGAAGTTTGGCGGCCATCTTCAGATTCAAATCCATATGCGGCTCGAGTTTCACAGGAACGCTGGCGGGAAGGGCCTCATTCAATTTGATCCATTGCCCGGCAAGGATGTAACGATCCACCTGGACAGGCCCGGTTTTCAGGACGAACTTGCAGGTGCCCAGAAGAACGGAGATGGTCGCTGCCGCCGGGCTCTTCGCCTGCTCGGGCGTGGCCTCGAATCGATCAATGCTTTTGCCGACGGCAAAGGGCAGCGGGAAGGAACTTTCAAAACCAAGGGCCGCATCACTGCGCTGCAGATCACTGAAGTAACCTTTGTCATCGACCTTGTCGCTATCATCTTCCTGATTCAAGGCAAAGTTATCCTCATCGGTCGAGGACCGCTGAGTGGTTCCACTGCATGACAGCAGGAGGACCATGACCATCCATGTCAAAGCCAGGCGGATCATTCCTGCTCCGGGCGTTTTTCAAGGTGTTTCTGCCCATCAACGCTTCGGCTGGACTTCACAAAAACTTACTAAAAAGGGAGAAAGGACCAGCCAGGGATTTGGGTCATCTTACAAAAAGAACACAGCTGAGCTGCCGGGACCACGCCCCCATCCATCATATATTCCAATCATTTCAATAATTTGAAAGCGGCACAGCCACTGCAGTTCAAAACTCCAAGGGAGCATCCGTCCGTCCCAAGAAAGCGAGGATTATCATGAAAATCTGGCCCCTGATCCTGATACTGAGCGCGGTGAGCCCGTCCGCATGGGCCCACAATTCCCCCTACCGGCCTGACCTTGAAGACAGAATTCGTAATCTTGAAGTCACAGTCAGGGACCTGCAAAATGAACTCGATCGGCTGCGCAGCCTCAGACCCACTTTCAGCTGTCTTCTCAATACCCCTTTTGGGACCTTCCACGGCAAGGGGGAAACCATGCTGGAGGCCAAGGCCCGCACGCTGAATGCCTGTGAGAAGGGCAGCAAAGCCTTCTGCAGCGAAGAAAAAGTGTTGTGTGAAAAAGCTGATATTTAGGTAAAAAAACCCAAAAAAGCAGCAGCCAGCACTGGGCTCTACCGATAGAACCTTCAAGCAGGAATCGGAGAGACAAACGTGCTACCAGGCGTCACTCAAAAAGAAAATGATATTATCCCAAGCATCATGCGTCAGCTTTGGGTTTTTCTAGCCTATGTGGCCGCGGCGCGCCTCGCCATCCTCCTGGCTCTGCCGCCCGGGTATGCATCCCCGATCTGGCCCGCAGCCGGCCTTGCCATGGCGGCTGTGATCGTCTGGGGCCCGTCGCTTACCATCGCTGTCTTCCTGGGATCCATTGCCACCAATTTACGGCCTGATGAACTTCTGCAAAACCCCACCGATCAGATCATCATGCAGCTCTGCCTGGCACTGGGAACCAGCATCCAGGCTTATCTGGGATCTTTGGCCTTTCATGCCCTGGATCGGCGGCTGCCCAATACCACGGCCCCGCGGCGCCTGAGCCTTGAGGTCTTCCTTCTGGGGCCGGTCGCGTGCATCACGGCCGCCACAATTGGCGTTGCGGCTCTGACCGTCTTTCATGTGATCGACATGCGGATGTTTCTGAGCAACTGGACCTCATGGTGGCTCGGGGATTCCTTTGGAGCCGGCGTCTTCAGCCCGCTTCTGGTTCGCCTGTATCGCATACTTCCCTTAAGACCTTTGCGCAGAAAGGTCATGCCTTACCTCATAATTCCCGCCGCTCTCAGCCTTATTCTCGTGACCACGCTGGTCATTCATCTGAATAATAACGATCGCCGCAATCAGAAGGCCCTGGAACATTCCGTCGATGATTTTCATCAGCACATGCAGGCGAATATTCACCGCCTGCAAAAGGATTTAAACAACCTCGTCGCCACCTCACGCAACCTGGAACCCCTGCAGGTGATGGAACGTTACCAGACCACCCAGGGCAATGGTCCCCAGCTGCTATGGGTGCCACGCGTTCCCGAGGATCGCCGCGCCGAATTCGAAGCCACCTTGGGCAATGCCCATCAAAATTTCACCATACTGGAAAAAACTTCGACCGGGCACCTGGCTCCTGCCGCGGCCCGTCCGGTGCACTGGCCGCTGGTGATAAGGTCGACTCATGAAGAAAACCTGCTGCCACCCGGCTTTGACTTTGGCTCCTTGCCTGAGGTCGATGCCCTTTTGCAAAAAGCCTGGAACACATCAGAGCCGCTCAGCAGCACTCTTCTGAATTTAGGCTCGAACAAAAAAGCTCTCTTCCTCGCTCAACGCAGCCAGGACGGGCTTTTTCTGGCTCTATTGAGCGTGGATCAGCTCCTTCAGCCCGTGCTCGGCGAGTTGAATCATCCCATCTTTCACATTCAAATTCATTCGCCGGATCAACCTCCCGCTGCGGCCTTCACGAGCTGGTTCGGTCTTGCTTCTCCCGAATCCCAGTCGGAGCGTGCCTATGGACACTATCAAAGAACTCTGGACCTGGGCACGCGGACCCTCATTCTGCAGGTCGGATTCCCCGCCGCGGCGTTTCATGGCGGCCGCATGGGTGACCCGATGTTTGTCACCCTCCTTTGCATGCTCCTCGCTTTCGCTTTGAATGTCCTGATCATTTCCCAGCAGTATGTGCCGAGCGTGGTCGATCCCGGGATGAAGATGCAGCAGGATGAACTCCGCATTCAATATGAAGCGCTACGTGAAGCCGACCGCGCCAAGTCCCAGCTGCTCGGCAACATCAGCCATCAGATTCGCAGTCCACTCCAGGGTGTGCTCGGCCTTTTGGATATGCTGCGAGGCAGCAGTCTGGATCCCAAGCAAAGAAGCAGCATCGATACCATCATAGCCAACTGCCAATCCATGCGCCTCATGCTGGAGGATGTGCAGACCTATGCAAACATGGAAGCCGGGCAGTTGACCCTGGCGACCGACGATTTCCTCATGGACGATTGCCTGCGCGATCTCATCAGCGTCTATGAAATTGCAGCGGAAGAGCGGCACAATGAATTCAAGGTCAAAAACGAGCTACCCGCAAACCTTCGCGTTCAGGGCGATCGTCGTCGCCTTCATCGCGTCCTGAGCCATCTTTTAAGCGATGCCATCCGTCGCACGCAAAAAGGTCGACTGAGTCTTCATGCGATGCTCGAACCCAATCAGAGTCTTTGCTTCTCGATCGAAAGCCAGCGCAACTCACAGGATGACGTTCACGACAATGAGTGGGAATTCGGCAACGTCAAGACCTGGCAGCCGCTCGAAATCTTCAACTTGAAAATTTGCGAACGCATCGTACAGGCGATGGGCGGACGCCTGAACCTGGAACGTCCCGGACCTCTTGTGAGCCGGGTGACCCTGTCGCTGCCTCTGCCGCTCACGCTGCCGCAGGGCCTTGATCCCGCCGCCCTTGAAGCCCGGTTCCAGGATGTTCTGGTGGTGGATGATAACGTCATCAACCTGACCGTGGCCTCGGGTCTCCTCGTCAAACTCGGCTACTCTGTGGACACAGCTGCGAATGGTCATGAAGCCCTGGAGAAGGTGAAAAGGAAAACCTACGATGTCATCTTCATGGACTGCCAGATGCCGATCATGGATGGCTATAAGGCGACCGAGCACATCCGCGCTTTCTATAGTCCCGAGCGCGGCCCTCTGATTATTGCGCTCACGGCCAATGCGATGGAAGAGGCTCGCGACAAAGCCCTGGAGTCCGGCATGGATCACCTGATCGTCAAACCGATTTCGAGTGATATCCTGGTTCGCACCGTTGGTTATGCCCGGACCCGGCCCGCGGAAATTCCAGCTGCGAATCCGGCTGCACCCATCATGGACTTCAAGGCTTTCTCGATGGGGCTCGGGGATGACAGCGATCTGATTCAGACAGCCATCCACCGCTATTTTGAAGAGATTGATGGCATGATGCTGCGGCTTCGCAGCGAGGTCGAGCGCGCCGACGCTGCCTCGGTAGGCAGGACGGCCCATACTCTTAAGGGCATGACCTCGCTCTTTGCGGCGCACGCTCTGGTCGAAGCCAATCGCAACCTGGAACTGGCAGGCAAGGAAGGCCGCCTGGAAGAATTGAATGCACTTCTCAAAAGGGTTGAAAATCTCACTGAGCTTCTCAAAGTGGAACTGAAGAAGCTGATTGACGATCGCAGCCCGTCCAGAAAGGATGTGGCCTGATGACAGCTCAGCACAAGATTCTGGTCGTGGAAGATTCGCTCGTTCTTCGGGATATCGAGTCTTTGCAGCTGCGCAAGGCAGGCTTTCAGACCCTTGCCTGTGAAACAGGCGAGACCTGCCTGCAGATCCTGAATCAGGATAAAACGATTGATGCGGTTTTGCTGGATATCGAGCTGCCCGGTATTTCCGGATTGGAAGTCCTCACCAAAATCCGCCAGACATCCAGCATTCTGCAGCTGCCCGTGATCATGGCGACGGGCAAGACGGATACCGAAACCACAGTCCAGGCGCTGCGTCTGGGGGCCAATGATTATGTGACCAAGCCCGTGGATTTTGATATCGCCCAATCACGCCTGCGCACGCACCTTCAGCTGCGTGATCTGTCGACAATCCAGGAAAAGATGAAAAAAGCGGAGGCCGTTCGGGCTTTGATCACGACCTACAACCATGAAATCAACAATGCACTGATGATAGCAACGGGAACCATCTCGCGCGGCCTTGACGGCATGGATCGCATCCGCTTCGAAAAGCTGACTCAATCCCTGGACCGGATCGCTGACATTGTGAAACGTCTGCAGGAAGCATCCGGCAAGGATCTGGAAATGACGACCTATGTGGAAGGCACGAAAATGCTGAAGATATAAGGTTCAGCCGTCTGCATCCCGAATGCCATGCTGCCGGCTGTATTCCCCGAGCATAAGCCCTGTGGCCACCGAGACGTTCAAGCTCTCGACCGCGCCCGTCCCTGGAATAACGATCGCATCATCAAACAAGGCTTCAATTTCAGGCGAAGCGCCGTGCACTTCATGCCCCATGACAAGGCAGAGCTTGCGGGCCAAGGGCTGCGCGTAAAGAGACGTACGCGCATGGCTCGATGTCCCCACGATGCGATAGCCGAGCTGCCGCAAGGACGAGAGGAAGTTCAGGGCATCATTCAGGACAAAGGTCTCGACGAATTCCGCTCCCCCTTCGCTGACCCTTGCCGTGGCTGCGGAAAGTGGCGGCAGCTGCTGATGACCAGCCAGCGTCCTCCATCCGAAATGCGCCATCACCCGCATGATGGTGCCGATGTTGTGGGGATTCTGCACGCCATCCAAAAAGATAAAAGGCTGCGGGAAAAGCTCCAGTCTTTTGCGAAGAGCCAGCTCGCTTCCATGCACAGGCGCACGGGCGAGGATAGCCACGCCTTCATGATGAACGGAGCTCGTGATCTTTTCGAGGTCCGCGGGACTTACGATATGGTAAGCCTTCTTCTGCTGGGCACACCAGCGAAGCAGCTCGCCAAAGATTCCGAGTTGCTCCTGGGTGCAATAAACCCGAATGATATCATCCTTCCGCAGTCGCACCAGGGTTTCACAGATATGAAGGCCACAGTACAAAAGCTCAGGTCTTTTTTCTGTGACCTGGATGGGGCTTTTGCTGGCAATGATCGGCGTGGAACGCGGTTTGAAACCCATGATAATTCCTTTGCAAACAGAGGCCCCAATTTCTAGCCCAACTGCGTCCCAATGCCAAGACTTCCTGTCCAAGAAGAATGATTTCAGTGAGTTAAGACTTGGCTTCCGATTCCGATAGACCCCTTAGGACAAGTTTGCCAGGCACAAGACAGGTCAACCATGACTTTCCCGGGTTTCCACAAAACCTTTGAACGTCTGCCCATCGCAAGGCAGCTCCTGCTGCAATGGGTGGCATGGATCAGCGTCGCCTCGATCCTTCTGTCCGGCAGCGCGGCCTTGATGATGAAGAGACAATTGAATAACGAGCTCCTCACGCGGGCCACGGAAGAAGCCGGCAATCGGCTTGACCTTGTGGATATGCATCTGCGTAGTCTTGAAGAAGAGGTGCTGCGTCTGGCCCGGCATAGCTTTTCACAGCCGCATCGTCGCAAGGAACTGCAGAGGGCGCTCATGGCTGACCTCATGCTCCACCGTGAGACGCGTGGGCTCATGTTCCTGGATCATTCGGGCCAGGTCGTTCAAACGATCCGTCCTGAATCGCTGAACCCGCCTGAACGGAAAGATCCCGCCGCGGAGGATATTCACACTGTTCTGCACAAAGGGCAAATTCTGCGTCGACTCGAAGCCGCGCGCGGCGATTATATCCTGATCGTGCCCATCAAGAATGGAGAGACGATCATCGGCGCCGTCGCGGCGTTCTTTGATTTTACGGTCGTGCTCCAGCAATTCTTTCAAAGACGCACCACTCTCCTCTATGCCTTTGAACAAGGCGGACACAATTTCTTTCAAACCGGCGACTTCGTCGGTGGCCAAGCCCTGCCGTACCAGACGAGTATGATGCGGGAGCTGGATATCAGCTGCCGTTATGGGGCGAATGATCCTGAGTTCCTCCGTCCCTTGCATGATGCCTCGATCCTGCTCCTCATCATCAGCCTCGCGCTCGTCGTCATCACCATCGCGTTTTGCGTCGGACTTGCTCATCGCATCACAGAGCCTCTGCGGAAGATGACCGAAACACTCGGCGGAGCCGGTGATGGATCGGAGCAGGATGGGAACGAAGTGGATGAACTCAGAAAGGCCATCCAAAGGCATCAGGAAACAACGCAGGGCACGCTGCGTGAGCTGGAAAAATCACGCGATGAAGCTCTGAAGGCCACGCAAACCAAAAGCGAATTTCTGGCGAATATGAGCCATGAAGTCCGTGCCCCAATGAATGGCGTCCTTGGAATGGCCCAGCTTATGCGCTTCACAGACATGACGCCGGAGCAGCGCAAATACGTGGATGCCATCGTCGATGCCGGGGACAGCCTGATGGGCATCATCAACGACATCCTCGATTTTTCCAAGATTGAAGCCGGTCACTTTCAGATCGACTATCAGGATTTTGATCTGAGGCGCTGCCTTCAGAGCACGCTGCAGATCTTTGAAGTCAGAGCCAAGGAAAAAGGTTTGGATTTGATTCTGGATATGAAAGACGATCTGCCTCGCATGATGCGGGGTGATGATCTGCGTCTTCGGCAGATTCTGAATAACCTGATCTCGAATGCGATCAAGTTCACCTCGCAGGGCCGCGTGGTGGTTCATGTGCAGGCCCAGCCTCAGGCCGATGAGAAATTCAATCTGAGCATTCAGGTCCAGGATACCGGCATTGGCATCCATAAAGAGGACATGGGAAGACTCTTCAAATCCTTCAGCCAGGCGAATAGCTCCATTACCCGCAAATTCGGGGGAACCGGCCTCGGCCTCGCCATCTCGCAGGCGCTCTGTGAAATGATGGGCGGCAGCATCGGGGTGGACAGCAGCCCGGGGAAAGGCTCGACTTTCTATTTCAACCTGATCTTTGAAAAAGCCCAGAGCGAGGGCGGCGAGGTCAAGGAAAACGGGACGGAATACAGCCGCAACCTTCGCATTCTGGTGGCGGATGACAGTGATGTGAATCAGATGATCATCCGCACCATGTTCAAAAAATTGGGCATCCGCGTGGATATCGCAGCGGATGGATTGGAAGCCATCGAGATGGCAGCGGCCACCGCCTATGATTTGATTTACATGGACGTGCATATGCCGGCCAAGGACGGACCCGAGGCGACCCGCATCATCCTTTCTGAAAACAGATTTCAACCGCCGCCGCGGGTCATCGCCTTGACGGCGGACATGTTCAAGGACGATCATCGCCAATGCTTTGAAGCCGGGATGATCGATCTTTTGATGAAACCAGTTCAGCTCCATGACCTCAGGCTTTCACTTTTAAAACATGGGCACCGGGCCCGCGAGGATCGCAAGCCCTTGGGTCAGGCTTCGTAATTCCAAAGATATGCAGTAATCCCTTTCACTGCCATGATTCTAAACACTTGCAGATGGCGACGTTCGTCCCAGGGCCTGAGCCTAAATTTTTAAGTATCCATATTTATTGTATAATTCCCGGAATTCCGTATCCCCACTCGTCCTGGAACCTTGGTCTTTTTTTTGCTTTCAACATGACACCTGATTTTTGGAGGATCGGATCCGTGGCACAGCTTGGCCTTTTGTTATCTTTACTCTTTTTGCTGGGGGCATGCGCCGATGAAAAACCTGATGCGAGCAAAGCCCTGCAGAATATGGCGAATGCTCAGAAGGCTGTGACAGGGCAGGCTAAACTTGGATTCAACGAGCCTATTGACTCCAAAAAATTTGGGCTCGCTCCCAATAGGAACGTCGACGGCAAAACACTCGCCCAGATCATAACGAGTCAAACACCAGGACGCGATGATGCGATGCTCTGCAGCGCGTGCCATCACAGCAGCGATGCCCAGGGTGGTTATGGCGTTCCGTCCGCAAAGAACGCTGCGAATCTGAATCTGAAACCCACCGATGTCCTCACGGGCCGCACATGGGTCGGGACAGGCGGTTGGGCCGAGCGTTTTGTGAAGAACAGCACCAAGCCTGACAACCTGAAGATCCTGATTCAGGCCTGGATTGATAACGACTACAGGTGAATGTCCCGACAGAGTGCCTTCACGCGCATGCATGCAAATGCTGATATTATCCCCTGGGAACCTTATGCGCCAGCTTCAGGCGCACTCCTTTTTTCCCAAGGCCCTACAGAAGAAATTTGCGAGACAAGCGGTATAAAAATTGCAAAATTTATACCGCATCACCTTATCGTTGAGGAGATAGAGAAACCACAAAAACCTAGGAGTTATAATCATGGCTGGGAAAAATGAGCGCGGTTTTGCCGCCATGGATCCAGAGCAGCAGCGGGAAATTGCAAGACGCGGTGGACGTGCTGCCCATGAATCTGGCAACGCTCATGAGTTCACCTCAGAAGAAGCCGCTGAGGCGGGTCGCAAAGGTGGCGAAGCCGTCAGTAGAAACCGTGAACATATGGCTGAAATCGGACGCAAGGGCGGACTGGCTGCTCATCATCGCAATGCCGCTTTCCACCATGAATCCGCTGCCAAGCATCATCGCAAGGCTGCAGAGCATCATGACGCCGGTGACCTTGAAGAGGGTGATCGTCAAGGCGAAGAAGCCCACAACCACAGCGAAACAGCCCACGGGCATAGTCAAAAATCGCGGCGCAGCACGGCCCCATCCAAGCCTGATGCGCAGCGTGAAAGTTCACGCAAACAGCGCGAGGCTTCCGGAGAGAAAGCCGGCGCGACAGGGTCCAAGCAAGAGGCTGGTCAGGACCATGGACTCGAATCGGATCTGAGCGCCAGTGATGTGGAGCAGCAGCAGAGTCTGAGTCGTGGTGACAGCGATGAAGTGCGCACCACAGGTGAAGAAGCGGAGAACGATGACGTGGAAACAGCAAGCGGGAGAAGCAATCGTCAGAGCGGCCGGGATGATCTGCACGCATGATCTGAAAGGTGAGGATCTCATGAACTCATGCGCTTTCCGAAGAATCTTCTTCGTAAAATTTGGCATGAAGTAAAAAGTTGTTGCGGAAAGACTTCACCTTGAACTCGTTTCGATACGCTGAGGACGCGCTGGCCCCCCTTTTTTTCACGAAAAATCTTTCACATTCTTGGTATGGAACGTGAAAGGCTGAGGAAGGATCACTCGTATCTGATTTGAGGCTGGACAGCATAACTTTAACGCAAATTGAAGGATGTTTCTTATGCCGAGCAATCAAAAAGATCAAAAAAAAGGGCAACAAGGTTCGAGCCAGAGAGGCTTCGCAGGCATGAATGAAGAGCAACAGCGTGAAATCTCCGCCAAAGGCGGCCGGGCAGCTCATCAAAGCGGAAACGCTCATGAGTTTGATTCGGAAGAAGCACGCGAAGCAGGTCGTAAAGGAGGCCAGGCTTCCCATGCATCCTCGCGCGCTGGGCAGCAGAACAAAGCGAACACCGCAAATCGCAGTGAAGAGGAAGAAGACGAAGATGAAGGTTCGTCTTCGCCACGCGGGGGACGTAATCGCTGAATCCCCACATCCTCATATTGAAAAGGCTCAAGGAACCGCGGTCATCCGCGGTTCTCTTGTTTCGGCGCGACGTGAAACATGCACGGCATGAATGCAAGGAAACGTGCCATGACAGAATCCAGGTCCTCCGCATCAGGACGCCAAACAAGTATGGCTCTCATGAATGCCCGGGAGGAAATTGAAAAGAAGTGGGCCGCCGCCGTGAAACAGCAGATCAGTTCTGCGACCCGCCTTGACGACCCCATACTCTTCAACTACTTTCCCCGCCTCCTGGAACGGATCGCCGAAACTCTGGATCCGGATTCCCAACGCGAGGATCCTCTGAAAGGCAACACGGCAGCCCAGGAGCACGGCGGAGAACGGGCGCGACTGACCAATTTCAATATTTCCCAGATCGCCACGGAATTCTATCTGCTGAAAGAGACCATTCATTCCGTTTTGGAATCCAAAGTCTCTGTGACGCAAAAGGAATGGCTCATCGTAGATCGCTCGATTGATCTGTCGCTGCGGGAATCCATCACCTCATTTGCATTGGCCGAGACTTATATTCGTGAGCAGTTCATCGCCATGCTGGCTCATGATATTCGTGGACCTGTGGCCTTTATCCGAATGGCGACGAGTCTTCTGATGGAAGGGGTCGAGCCGAACGTGGCGAGCGACCTTTATCAAAGGATGGCCGATGCCGCGGAGAATGCTGCGACCCTGATCGACAATATACTGGATGCCAGCGTAATCAAGGCCTCGCGTCGCATCAAGCTCGGCATTCAGCACTGCCGCATTCACGAGATCATTCATAAGACGATCCGCAACTATCAGCAGGACATCAGGCTGGAAGGCCCCGATCTCGAAGGCTATTGGTGTCCGCATGGACTGAAGCGGATCCTTCATAACCTTCTTGATAATGCGATCAAGTATGGCGACAGCACCCAGCCCATTCTGATTAAGACCGAGCAAGAACATGGAGCCCTGGCCCTTTCCATTCATAATAGAGGTCAGCCCATTCCCATTGAAGAGCAGGAAAACATTTTTCAGCCCTTTCATCGGTCGCAGCAAGCCGAGGAGCAGAACGTCAAAGGCTGGGGCTTCGGTTTGCCGATTGTCCGTGGGATAGTCGAAGCTCATGGTGGCACGATCGAGGTGGACAGCACCGAAGCGTTGGGGACGACGATATCTTTTACCTTGCCTTTGGATGCCCGGCCCTTTCAAAATGCCCTGACCCTGGAATGAAGGGGCCTTTTCTCAAATCCTGAAGGAGGAAGATGATGAAGATCAACCCGGAACTCGACCTCGTGCTGGAGCGTTTCACCGATGTGAAGCCTGAAATCGTCTGGAAAGCCTGGACCCGTCCGGAGCATCTGAAGCGCTGGTTTGTACCGGCACCGTGGTCCATTGCCGAGGTTGAAGTCGACCTGCGTCCCGGGGGAATTTTTCGGACGGTCATGCAATCACCGGATGGTCAGCAGTTTCCGAATCTCGGTTGCTTCCTGGAAATCGTGGAAAACAAGAAGCTGGTCTGGACGGATCTCCTCTTGCCTGGCTTTCGCCCGGCTCAGGCCGTTCAGTCAGGAGCAGACCTGCCGTTCACGGCCATAGTTCTGCTCGAACCGCACGGCAAGGGCACACGCTACCAGGCCATCTGCATGCATCAGGATGCGGCTGGCCGCAAGCGTCATGAGGAAATGGGCTTTCATGAAGGCTGGGGCAAATGCTTCGATCAGCTGGTGGCGCTCGCACCGGAGATCGGATAAACCATGCGGGATCACATTTCGCTTCAATGCCGCTGCGGAACTGTTCAGGGAAAATTGAGCGGCCTTTCCCAGGCCAAAGGCCGACGGATCGTTTGCCTTTGCGTTGATTGCCAGGCTTTTGCGCATTATCTTGGACGCGCGGACGATGTTCTGACGCCGGATGGTGGGACTGATATCTATCCCGCCTATCCCACGCAGATCAGCTTCCTCCGGGGTACTGAGCACCTAAAATGCCTGCGCCTTTCGCCCAAGGGACTTTATCGCTGGTATGCCGACTGCTGCAAGACGCCTGTCGCGAATTGCCCGAGAAGCTCCAAGGTGCCTTATGTCGGCGTCATTCACAGTATTATCCATCCTGCAGCGGAAGGCGCGACTCTGGATGCCGCACTTGGTCCCCCGCAGGCGCGTATCATGGGAAAATACGGCATTCGTCCGCTTCAGCCGGGCACCTATAATACGGCATATCCTGGCGTCATCGTCATGGCCTTGCGTCTGATGGCATTAGGGTGGATCAAGAGACAGCAGCATCCTTCGCCTTTTTATGATTCCACGGGTAACTCACGGGTGACTCCCTATATTCTGGCGCTTGATGAACGGAACGAATTGCGAAAGGTCTGTGGTCCTCGTTAACAGAGAGCCCCTTGCTGCAAGTAGGCTTAATTTTTGCATAGTTCATGGAAAGAGTCTGGTGAAACGCCAGCATGAGATAAAGCCAAAATAGCCTATGGTGAGGGGGCCCTGTGAGTACGACGACATTCGGCAAAGTCATAGAAGCAAGCCAGGCGTTTTATTTGAACCGACTGCTGCTGGAACTTTTTCCAGTCGATCCCGAGGTGCAACGCCCTGGCAAAGTCATCTGGCTTTCATCTGTGAAGCTGTTTCGCAACCGACGCTACCGGCATGCATGAAGGGATCAGGGATCATGCCCCCGGCATGCGCGATCACATCAGGGATCCATACCGAAGACTTTCTTGTACGTCCCATCCTGTTTCAACTCTCTCAATGCGGCAGCAATCCCGGGGGCGAGATCCGCATTCTTTTTAGCCAGAAAAAGATACGCTGGCTCCATATACCAGGCCTTTTCGCCAACCCGAAAGAGACTCGGATTCCCTGCCAGACGCATGTGTTCGACCAGCTGAAATTGGGTGGTCATCACCGCGCCCACACGCTTGAGCCTCAGCATATCCATCGTACTGGATCCCGGCCCAACAAATTCGCAGTCCAGCTGCAGCTCCTTGCAGGCGCGTCGATGAAAAAAACTTTCCCGCGCGGCCAGGGTTTTGAACCGGCGAATCGCGGAAAGATCGGTCATGACCCGATCCTTGTGAAAGATAAAGAAGAGCCGCAGCGTGGAAGCCACCTCATCAACTCGCACGACCCCTGCGTTGCCCTCATAAACTTCCTGAAGACGCCCCACGTCACCATCCATCTCCCCCTTGCTGACCTGCTCCTGAATACGCGGATAGGGGGTCGACTTCAGCTCAATCACAAGGTCCTTCTCGGTTTTCAGAGCCAGCTGAGTCATGAAGCTCTGAAGCTTGGGCCAGAGGCCATGTTCCTGAGGGATGCCGAGCCCGACCACCAGATGGCGAGCGCAAAGCGGGCTGGGAAGAAGACAAAACACGAGAGCCAAAGCACTGGACCAATAGCGCATGGATGCCTTCTTAAGGTTGTGCACCTAGACAGTTGTGGCTGGTTAAAAATAAGGGCATGGTTCTAGCTTTACCTAATTTCATGCCATAATTCAAGTTTCCGTCAGATTTGACAGTGAAGGGGGATTTATGACTAAAAAAGAACTGGCGATTTCGTTTTTGAAGATGGTGGCAAGCCGTGACATCCGGCGGGCTTATGAACTCTACATCGCGCCCGAGTTCATTCATCATAATCAGTTCTTCAAGGGCGATCGGCAATCCTTGCTGCTGGCCATGGAAGAGGCTGCGCGGGTGAATCCGCACAAGGTCCTGACGGTGAAGCAGGCTTTCGAGGACGGGGACACCGTGATCACGCATTCCCATGTGAAGCAAAATCCTGAGGATCCAGGAGCAGCGGTCGTGCATATCTTTCGGTTCAAGAACGATCGCGTCGTTGAACTCTGGGATCTGGGGCAGCCCCTGATGAAAGATTCACCGAATGCGAATGGGATGTTTTGAAGGCATCAATCGTTCCAGGAACTCAAATCGCGTCCCATGAAAACCCTGCCGTCCACCGAGGGGCGGCATCTCGCTTCGATCGAGTGCCTTGAGCCTGGGACTCGTCGAAATCGCCTCATGATGAATTTAAATTCAAACATTCCGGCAAGTTATATCCAATCATAAATACCAGATAATATTCGTGGGCCGGACGGAACGAAGCGCCTAAGTGTGGAGCATTTGGAGGGATGCTATGCGACGCGCTCTATGTTTGATAAGTCTGGTGATGTTCGCTCCGGGCTGCGATTATTCGGAAGAAAAGAAGACGACTCCCGTCACGGCTCAGCTGCAAACAGGACCAAGTGATGTGGACTGGCTTATGCAGAATCTTTTTCAACCCTCCTGCAGCCGCTGTCATAACGCTGGAAATCGCGCCGGTGGATTTCAATTTGAAAACGCGAATGATCTTTTGAACCCCACGCAGGCGGGTGCGATTCTTCCTGGCAATGCTCAAGGCAGTTTGATTTATTCCGTCATTGCCAATGGGTCGATGCCTCCGCGCGGTGCGAAACCCGATGCGGCTGCGGTGAAAGTTCTAAGCTGCTGGATTGATCAAGGGACCTCGCCGACCGGAGCGTCCTGCACGACAACGGCTGTTGTTCCTGGACCGGTGCCTTCGGCGAGTCCGACGCCTTCACCTGCTCCGACGCCTCCCGAGCCTGTGCCGACTTTTGCGGAACTCTTCACCTCCGTGCTGGAGCCGAACTGCGTTGGCTGCCATAACAGTGGATATCCCGCGGCTGGGATCAATCTGGAAAGCAAAGCCAGCATCCTCGCCAACGACGACCTTGTGCGCTGCGGTCGGGCGGACAATAGCCTTCTTTATAAAGTCGTCGCAAAAAATGCGATGCCCCTAGGCGGTCCCGCTTTGAAAGCCGACGAGAAAAAATCTCTGCGCCTTTGGATCGACGGAGACTGTCCATGAGGCTCTTCGGTTTTCTTCTGCTATCCCTTGTGATGCTGAGCAGCAAGGCCAGCGCCTATCCGGAATTCGCCGGGGAAGGCTATTTCAGCTGCAATTCCTGTCACGTCAGCACCTCCGGTGGTGATCTTCTCACGGCCTATGGACGAACCTTTGCCGAAGAAAAACTCGTGATCAAAAGTTTCGAAGGCGAAGCACGCTTCGGACACGGGGCCTTTGATCTGCCTGAGAACCTTATGATCGGCGGTCATCTGCGTTTGATTCAGACGCATTATGAAGACGGACGCCGGCGTGAGGGCGAGTTTTTCACCATGCAGCGTGATCTGGATCTCGGCTGGACTCAGGGGCCCGTGACGGCTTATGTCACAGCCGCATCGGAACGCAAAAACGCCTATGATTATGATGACGGCACCTTGAAAATCCGTAAGTGGGTTCTGCGCTATGACGCGCTGGAGTCGATGTCGCTTCGCTACGGAGTCATGTCTCCGAAATTCGGTTTGAACATTGCGGACCATAATGCCTTCGTTCGATCGCGGATGGGGCTCGGCGCGGAGTCAGAAGAAAGTCTGGCGGAAATTTCTTACTTCAGTGAGCAGCTTGAACTCAACCTGTCTCACAGCGCGCCCGCCGGGGATGATCCCGACGTCACCCTCTATCGGGAGGACAAGGATCGCCGGAGTATCTATGGAAATGCCTCGACCTTCTGGGCCAATAAGCATCGCGTGTCCGTGAGCGCTCTGCGGCGAACTTTGGATCAAGGCCAGGAAAGCGGCTGGTCGCTCTCCTCGGTGCTTTCCCTTCCTTCGGCCATAAGGTTTCTGACCGAAGTCAACGGACTCAAGACTCAAAGTGAAAACGCCCCCGAACGCCGGACCTTGAACCTTCACACGCAGCTATTGTGGAAAACATTCCAGGGTATTTATCCGGCAATCGTCTATGGGCAGCATACGGAAAGCTCCGCGATTCTGGATATTCGCCAGGACAAACTTACAGCTCAACTTTCCATACATCCGCGACCGCACTTCGAAGTGTCGGGATCTTTCGGCTTGCGGCGAAACCTGGCTGATTTTACATTCGGGCATACAGGTTACCTGATTTTCCATTACTGGTTATAGGAGACTAGCACATGAAGATGTTTCATTTGGCTCTGGCGACTTTATGGATGAGTTCCACCGGCTCCTTTGCGGCCCAGACCTATACGGTCGTCGAGGATTCCTCGAAAGTCGGCTTTCTGGCTGTCGGCAAGCCCGGCTTTCTCAAGATCAAAGGGGAAGGCGGTCGTCTGAAAGGTCGGCTTGCTGCGGATCAAGGTTCATTGAAAGGGGACCTCACGGCTCAGCTGACTCCTTTGAAAACCGGCGTGGATCTGCGCGACAGTCATATGCATGACAAATATCTGGAAACCAAGGCGCATCCGACTGCGGAACTGATCCTGGACACCATCAAGTTTGAAAAAGGCGCCGATGGCCCCTGTGAATTCACGGGCAGCCTTGTCCTTAAATCCGTGAAGAAGCCCATCAAGGGCTCCTGCGAAGTCGTGGGTGTGGGCAAGGAGTCGCTGCAGGTCAAGGCCAACAGTGATATTAAACTTGAAGACTACCCGATCGGTGTTCCGAGCTATTTGGGTGTAACCGTGGCCGATAAAGTCACCATTGAAGTGGAATTCGACGCCAAACTCAGCCCTGCGACCTGACGACCCTCCTGACATTTTTCGCTCGTGGAACAAAACTCTTGCGGCCCGCCCGGGCCTTTAGTACAGGCATGAGGAACCTATGCTTGCGATATACGACATGGCCGATCACGAAAGCGAAAAATTACTTTATCAGGGACGTTACAGTGAAATACTCGCACTGAGCGTTGATAGTCTGGATTTTCAGCCGGGGCCTGAGAATCTGCCTCATGTCGTGGCAGCCCTGGCTCTGCTTGGCCGCACGGAAGAGGCTGGTGGTCTTTATCATGCCTACATTCAGACCCTGCCGCCCAAAGCCGCTCTGGTGACCCGCTTTTTTTATGCACTCGCCGTCTGCCGGGAACGACGCATGCCGGCGGCCCGGGCTTTGTTTGTGGAAAACCTGAAGCGGGCACGGGAACTTGTGCAGCGGTTCGCTCATGAGGGCGCGCCCATTCCTGAAATGGAACGAGTGAAGTTCTACGCCGCCCAGGGCCTCGCCTTTTTGCGCTATAACATGGGCTATATGCGACAGGCGGAATTTTGGAGCCGCAAGGCGCTGACGTCGGCGACAGCCTCTTCCTTTCAGTATGGCTCCTGTCTTGCGCATGAACTTTATGGGCACGTTCAGCTGCAGCTGGGTCATGTCAATGCCGGCATGATCAATCTGAAGCTGGCTCGCGAGAAGGCCTCGCGGCTGGGCCAGGGGGCTTTGACGCAAACCTTTGATGCCGCCCAAAGACTCTATCGCGCGACCTATGGCCTTTGCTCGCACGCGGATGAAATCCTTGCCGAGCTGAATGAAGCCCTGGGCCGCTGCAAGTATGAAGATGCCTATACGAAGGCCGCGCTGCAGATTCAGCTGGCCCGTATTTTAACTTTAACAGGTGATCTGCGCGAGGCGACAGCCCTTTTGGAAAAGGCCAGCGCCCTTGTTTACAGGGTGGATAATCCCTATCTGGAAACCATCTATAACCTTGGCCTCGCGCATGTGCAGATGCTGGAAGGGAATTATTCCATAGCTCTTTCCATTGCCCGCAACGCCGAATCGCGAGCGCGGGATCGCAGCTATATGCCCTCGGTTTTGAAATCCCTGGGACTTCAGAGTCAGATCCTGGAACGCATGGGCATGGGCGCGGAACATAGGGCCGTGATTCGGGATATGAAGGCTTTGACAGCGAAATCGGGTTCGTTTATCTCGCAGCGCATTCAAAGCCGCAGTGAATATATGAGCGCCAGCTGTCGGCGCGGTGAAGATCCCTTGGGTGACCTGATCGATGATGTGCATTTTCATAAGCGGGACATCATCGCGGATATCTTTGCCAAAGGATGGCTCACGTTTCTGCATCAGGTGCTGGGCGTCACGCCGCAGCAGAATCTTATCGTCTTTGACCTGCAGCCGGGATCTCTGACCCTTTTTTCACGGGGGCACATCGTGCACCGGGCCGAGGGCTGCAGCGCTTTGATTAAAAAACTTTTGCTCGCCTTGAAGGATGGGCGTGAGCTGAGCAAGGAAGAGATCACGCACTGTCTTTGGGCTCAGCCTTATCATCCGGCGCGGCATGATCCGCTTATTTACACCTTGATTGCGCGCACGCGGAAACTCCTGCAGCCCTATGCGCGTTGGATTGAAGTCACCGAACAGGGCTATCGACTGGAGGAAGGCGTCAGTCTTCGCAACGGCCGTGTTGTGGCATCCACCTCGAAAGATCCTGAGCCGCCCTTTGGACTTTCGCCTCCATCTGCTGCTGATCCGCAGCCAGAGGCCGTGGAATCCCCGGGCTGGGAGGATTATCGCGCGCAGCTGAATGTTCGGCAGATCGAGATTCTTGATATCGCGCAGACACTGGAAAAAATTCAGCCGCGGAACATGGCCCGACGTTTCAAGGTTTCGGATGCCACGATCACACGGGATCTTTCGCGGCTTGTGGAGCTTGGGACGCTGCAAAGGTTTGGCTCCGGTCGATCCACCTATTATCAAACCCTGAATCCTTGAAAGGAGATGCTTATGACGATTCTTCCTCTGATTTTCGTGAGTCTTGCGGAACTGTCGGGCACCTATACGATACCGAGCGGCGCGTATATGGAAAACCCTGCCGAGTTCCCGGCTCCGGAGATTGAATGGGATCAAGGCTCCGATGGCATTATTTCTTTGAAATATGATCTGCCTTACGAAGTCGTTGGCGTAGAAGCGGATCCTATAAAACTGCAGAGTGTATCCGCGCAGCAGCCCCTGCGTTTCAGGGGAGCGACCGCGGAGGGAGTTTGCCGCAATCAGGAAGGGCTGATATCCTGCGCCATTTCCTATAAGAAAAATCAGGAAGGCCTTTTTCCGATTGATACGGCGGCGGGCCTTGCTTATGCCGAGGGTTTGAACATGGATGCCGTGGAGATTCAAACACTGATCAAAGCGCAGGAGACATTGATGCATGAAGCTGTTGGAATTTTAAACTTCCGACTGCCCTGAATTCAAGCCCTCTTTGAGCGTTAAATCCTGGTATGAACCCGTGCTCTTTACCCCTTCCATCGGCAGCGATGTCTCGTGAGCCATCAGCCTATTCTTTCAGGTGTTCGTCACCCGCGAACACTCTGTTTCCCTAAAGCCCATGGCCTATTCAATACAAAGAATATAGTGTAAGCAGGAATGCCTGGAAAATTGCCCTATCCAAGTTATTTCCGCGAACAAGGAGTTTCAGCCATGAGTTTTCATCGTTTTCTGATTTTATCGGGTCTGCTTTCCATAGGATCCTTTGCTAAAGCGGCTGAACCCATATGGGACGCGAATAAGATCGTTTTAGTCAGCGAGAAGCTAGGCGAGGGTGTATTTGCGGTCTATCCGAAAAACTCTAAAGAAGAGAATAAGAAAGGCCAGGTCTCAGCGACAAGTGGCGGCATCGTTGTGGGTACTCGCGCAACACTCGTTATTGATACCATGCTCAATAAGAGAATGAACGAGTCCCTTCAAAAGCAGGCTCTGAATGCCTCGAAGCGAAAAGAAATTACCTATGCGCTCAACACTAGCGCCCATGGTGATCATTCTTTTGGCAACATGTACCTTCCAAGATCGACAAAGGTTATTCAGCACATCAATACGCGCAGCTATATAGCCTCGCATCTGGATGACGATAAGAAATTCATGATTCAAAACTTCGGTGCGGGTCGTGGGATTGAGGAAATCAAAGGCAGGGAAGCTGACATTCTCATTCCAGTGAACGGTAAAATTACTCTTGATCTAGGCGGCCGATCGGTGGACATCATCGACTTTGGGTTCGCTCAAACCGGCGGCGATCTGTTCGTCTGGGAGCCCATCACTCAAACTCTTTGGGCCGGCAATGCGATTAATGCACCGAAGCCAGCCCTGCCATGGCTTCTCGACGGTCACATTGTCGATACTTACAATACGCTCAAAAAGGTCTATGACTTTCTTCCCGAAGAAGCGCAGATCATACCTGGCCACGGAGTGGCTATGAAGAAGGAAGATTTGAACTGGCACATAGATTACCTGGATGCCGTCATCCGCCGCGTGAAGGATGCGATTGCGCAAGGCCTTAGCCTGGAAGAAACAGTTGCCAAGGTTCAGCTGCCGGAATTCCAAGGCTATGCGATTTTTGGTTGGATTCATCAGTCTGTCAATGTCCCAGCCGCCTATAAGGAGCTTAAGGTTAAACCCTAAGACGGGGTTTCCGCGATGATGACGACGCATACGCGATGGTGTCATCGCGATTGTTATTAGTCTCATGATACTTGAGATTTCAATTCTGCTCACGCCATATTACCCTTTGCCGAAAACGTCTTTTTCCCAGTAAGGCCCGCTCTGAAATTCTTTTTGTAGAAAATCCACGAAGGTGCGGACCTTGAGAGGAAGATTTTTTCGGCTGGGGTATACGGCGTAAAGATCGATGGGCTCCCTTTCAAATCCTTTTAAGATAACTTTCAGCTTTCCTTCCCTTACGGCATTGTGAACAATGAAGGTCGGCAAAGCCGCTATTCCGCAACCTGCTATCGCGACCTCACGAAGAGCCTCGCCATTATTAACACGGAAAACAGATCGGATATCAGAAGCTTTGACGTTGTCATCCGGATTGGTTGTCACGTACCTCCAGTAGCTCTGCTCATCAACATTGGAATAGATCACGCCTTTGTGCTTCACAAGATCCCTAGGTCGTTTCGGTGTGCCGAATTTTTCCAGATAAGCCGGACTTGCCACTGTTACGTGGCTGATTCGAGTGATTTTTCGTGCAACCAGGCTTGAATCGTTCATCCGACTGATCCGAACAGCCAGGTCATATCCCTCTGCAATCACGTCCACCATACGATCATTGAAATCGAGATCGATCTGAAGCTGTTCATGCTGAGAGAGGAACTTTCCAAAAAGGGGCGAAAGGTATTGAATACCGAAAGACATCGGACTACTAACTCGAAGCTTGCCTGTGAGTTGTCCCGTGTTGTTATGAGCAAAGTTTTCCAGGTTATCAAAATCTTCAAGAAGCTGTATCGCACGATCGTAGAATATCCGGCCCGCCTCTGTCAGGCAAAAGCTGCGGGTGCTTCGTTGGATAAGCCGAGCGCCTACGCGAGCTTCGATGTCGGCTATTCGCTTGCTCACCGCAGATTTCGCCAGCCCAAGGCGCTTCGAACCCGCTATAAATCCATTTTCATTCACAACGGCAACAAATGTCCCGATATCTTCGATACGAATTTTCATCAGGTCCTTCCGATGTTCTCGAGCAGAGGATTAAAGCATCGCTTTATACAAGAGCACATTGGGAAGGCACGAGGCAATACCTATGAAACAGTGAACGTCTTTCGGAGAGAGATGCTTATCCCTGTCAATGCATCCATAGGCTCGTATGAGATCGCTTAGGGTTATGTACTTTTTCTCCTGGAAATGCTGAGTACCCAGGTAATGGCTGCGGGATCTCTGACGTTTTCTACGGGGCACACCGTGCGGCGGGCTGCAGCGCTTTGATTATAAAAATTTTGCTCGCGTTAAAGGCTCACGCATTGTCCGATCACGCGGGATCTTTCGCGGCTTGTAGAGTTCGGGGCACTGTATCCGCGCAGCAGCGGCGGGCCATACCTATGCCGAGGGTTTGAACATGAATGCCGGAGAGATTCAAACACTGATCAAAGTTCAGGAGACATTGATGCATGAAGCTGTTGGAATTTTAGACTTCCGACTGTCCTGATTTCACTGTTCCATATGTTCGATTGTGAAGACATCAGCCCGGGCCAGGGCCAGGTTGCTGATGGTCTCGCTGGCTTTCAGGCGCGCTTCAAACGAGCTCGCGAAGTT